>JBDTZX010000299.1:0-2601 GCA_040004895.1 Rhodanobacter sp.
TCACGTTCGTCGTCACCAAGGGCCAGAAAGGCCTGCAGGCTGAGGAAGTCCAGGTCGCCTGAGTCCATTCGGACTTGAGCTACTTTGAAAAACCCGCTTCGGCGGGTTTTTTTTGTGCCGCATTCGATCAGGCCTCGCGCCAACCGGCATCGCCGGCGGGAGCAAGTGGCGATCAGAGCAGGCCGTGGCTACGCAGCAACGCGTCCGGCTCCGGCTTGCGGCCGCGAAACGCGATGAAACTCTCGAGCGCCGGCCGACTTGCGCCCACCGAGAGAAACTCGCGGAGGAAGCGTTCACCGGTGGCACGATCAATCACACCGTGTTCTTCGAACTCGCCGAACGCATCGGCGGACAGCAGCTCGGCCCACAGGTAACTGTAGTAACCGGCCGCATAGCCGCCAGCGAAAACGTGGCTGAAGCTCTGCGGGAACCGCTGCCACGCCGGTGGATGAACCACCGCGACCTGCTTGCGTACCTGCTCCAGGACGACCAGCGGTCGCGCGCCATCGGCCGGGTCGTATTCCAGATGCAGCAGGAAATCGAACAGCGCGAATTCCAGCTGTCGCACCAGAAACAGGCCGGCATGGAAATGGCGCGCGGCAAGCATGCGCTGGAACAGGTCTTCCGGCAGCGTTTCGCCGGTCTGGTAATGCCGGGCGAACAGGTCCAGCGCCGCACGATTCCAGCCGAAGTTCTCCATCAACTGGCTGGGCAGCTCGACCGCGTCCCACTCCACGCCTTCGATGCCACCGATCGACGGCAGCGTGATGGCGGTAAGCAGATGATGCAGGCCGTGACCGAACTCGTGGAACAGGGTGAGCACGTCGTCGTGGGTGAGCAATGCCGGCTTGCCTGCAGTCGGCGGCGCGAAGTTGCAGGTGAGGAACGCCACCGGCAGCTGCAGCTGCTGGCCATCGTCAAAACGTGCACTGCAGACATCCATCCACGCGCCGCCGCGCTTGCCGTTGCGCGCATACAGGTCGATATAGGTGCCGGCGAACACGCGACCGTCGGCATCGCGCACGTCGTAATAGACCACGTCCGGATGCCATACGTCGACGTCACCACGCACCGCAAGCGTGATTCCGTAGAGCTGTCCGGCAAGACCGAACAGGCCGTCGATGACGGCAGGCAGCGGAAAATACGGCTTCAGCTGCTCCTCGTCCAGATCGTACTGCTGCTGTCGCAACTTTTCCGAGGCGAAGCCGATGTCCCAGGATTCCAGATTGTCCAGCTTGAGTTGCGTACGCGCGAACTCGCGCAACTCGGCCAGTTCCTGCTGCGCAACGGGTCTGGCGCGAGCTGCCAGATCATGCAGGAATTCCATTACTTCGGTCGGTGAACCGGCCATCTTGGTCGCCAGCGATTCCTCGGCCGCGTTGCCGAAGCCGAGCAGCTGCGCCGCTTCATGGCGCAGCGCCATGATCGCCTCGATGCGCTCGCCGTTATCGAACTTGCCGGCGTTCGGACCCTGATCGGAGGCGCGCGTCTGATACGCCCAGTAGACACGTTCGCGCAGGCTGCGGTTTTCGGCATAGCCGAGCACGGCCTGCACGCTGGGCTGCTTCAAGGTCACCAGATAGCCATCCAGACCTTGGTCCTCGGCGTATTGGCGCAAGACAGCGCGACCGGATTCCGGAATGCCCTCAAGATCGCGCTCGTCGGTAATGTGTTCGTGCCACGCTTCGCTGGCATCCAGTACCGCGTTGGAGAATTCGGTGGAAAGTTTCGACAGTTCCACGCCGATTTCGCGAAAGCGCGAGCGCGCCGGCTCCTCCAGCGCAATTCCGGACAGCCTGAAATCCCGCAGCGCATGCTCGACCAGCGCGCGCTCGGGACGCGGCAGCGCGGGAAAGTCCGCTGCCTCAGCCAGTGCCTGCACCGCCGCATACAACGCACGGTTCTGACCCAGCTCGATCGCATGATCGGTGAGTTTTTCCTCGGCCGGCGCATAAACCTTGCGCAACGCCTCGCTATCGGCCACCGAGTGCAGGTGACTGACTGGCGCCCAGGCGCGGGCAAGCCACTGCTCCAGCCGCTCCTGTGGCAGCATCACGGTGGCGAAATCGTGCGGCGCGTTCGTTGCGGTGAGTGCATCGATGCTGCTGCGGTACTCGGTGAGGATCGAATCGATCGCCGGCTCGACGTGCTCGGGACGGATCTGCGAGAACGCCGGTAGCGCATCGGTTGCCAGCAGCGGATTGTCTTGACTCATGGAATCTCCCTGGAGACCGCCAGCGTGGCGATGCGCATCGACGAAATCAAGCGTGTTGCGACCCCCGCGGCCGGCGGCTGCCGTTTTGTCATGATCCGACCCGTACCATCGCCGCCATGTTGCCGGTTGATGTCGATGAACTGCTGCAGCGCTGCACCACGTTTGCGCAGCTGGACACCAGCGCGCGTGCCGCGCTCGGCCGCGAACTGGTCTGGCTGGCCTGCCCGGCGGACGTCCACTGTTCAAGCGTGGCGAAGCGGCGGACTCACTCTATCTGCTCAGGAGTGGCAGCCTTGGCTTGTTCGACAGCCCCACCGTCCTTCGCCATCTGATCGGTGCCGGCGAAAGCGTGGGAGAAATCGGCCTGCTCGGCAGCGCGCTGCGTC
>JBDTZX010000345.1:0-2600 GCA_040004895.1 Rhodanobacter sp.
GCACAACCGATCACCGGCCGTGTCTACGTGGCGATCAGCCGCATCAACGACAAGCCGCCGATCGAGCAGACCGACATCACCGGCGTGCCGCTGTTCGGAAAAGACGTGACGGCACTGCAGCCCGGCCAGACAGTGGTGATCGACGCGAATGATTTCGGTGCGCCGCTGGCCAGCTTGGGCCAGCTGCCGGCCGGCGACTACTGGATGCAGCCGTTCGTCAATCGATATACCCAGTTCAAGCGGGCGGACGGCCATACGCTGTGGCTGCACATGGATCAGTGGGAAGGCCAGGACTGGAAGCATTCGCCCGGCAACCTCTACGGCAAACCGGTCAGGCGGCATTTCGACCCGGCCTCGGGCACGCCGATCACGCTGGTGGCCGACCAGGTCATTGCGCCGATCGTGTTTCCCGCGGACACCACCTACGTCAAACGCTTTCGCATCAAGAGCGGACAACTCAGTCGCTGGTGGGGGCAACCGATTTATCTCGGCGCCACCGTGTTGCTTCCGAAAGGCTACGCGCAGCATCCGCACACGCACTATCCGGTGATCTACGAGCAGGGCCACTTCTCGACCGAAGCACCGGGTGGATTCGACGACAAGTCGGCCTTCCGCGACTACTGGCTGGCCGCCGGCACACCGCGCTACATCATGGTGACGCTGCAGCATCCCTCGCCGTACTACGACGATTCCTATGCGGTGAACTCGGTCAACGAGGGACCGTTCGACGACGCCATCCAGCAGGAGCTGCTGCCGCAGGTGGAAACCCGCTTCCGGGTCGAGCGCCAGTCGTGGGCGCGGATCCTCATCGGCGGCTCGACCGGCGGCTGGATCGCGGTGGCGCAGCAGGTGTTCCATCCGCAGTTTTACGGCGGCAGTTTCGCCTCCTGCCCGGACTCGCTGGACTTTCGTCACCATCAGGTGGTGAACATCTACGACGACGCCAACGCGTACTGGCTCGACAAGGGCTGGGTCCAGGTGGAGCGCCCGGACACGCGCCAGCCCGATGGCAACATCGAGGCGATGATGAAGGACGAGAACTGGTACGAGCTGGCGGTGGGCGACCATTCGCGCTCGGGCGGCCAGTGGGACATCTGGGAAGCGGCGTTCGGGCCGATCGGTACGGACGGCTATCCGCAGCGCCTCTGGGACAAGCGCAGCGGCGTCATCGACCATCAGGTGGCTGCCTACTGGAAACAGCACTTCGACCTGCGCAACTTGCTGCAGACCCGATGGTCCACGCTGGGACCGCAACTGGCCGGCAAGCTGCACATCTACGTGGGCGATGCCGATACCTACAACCTCAACATGGGCGTGCGCGCGATGGACGCGTTCCTGAAGTCCGCGCGCCATCCGACTTTTTCCGGCAGCGTGACCTACCAGCCGATGGCGCCGCATTGCTGGGGCCCGCGTGGCAAGCAGCTGATGGACACGATCACCACGTACATCGACAGCCACGCACCCGCTGGCGCGGACCTGAAAAGCTGGCGCTACTGACAATGGTCGTGCCTGGCGCGCGATGCAGCCACGGAGTTCTGCGGTGATCACCACGTCTGCGCCAGCGTTTCTGCAAGCCTTCGCCGCGCTGGCGGCATTGCCGCAGGCGCGTGCAACGGCACGAGCGGCCTTCCTGGTGTCTCCGTCCGGTTTTTCGCTGGCAACGGAGTCGGCGCGCGACAACCGCTACATGGACCTGGGCGTCGTGGTCGATCCGCTGAAGGCGCTGGCGCAGCATGCCGCACTCGCACAGGCACTGCGCGGGGACTGTCCGGTGATCACCTTTCCCGGCGATCCGTCGACGCCCGACGCGGTCTTTCCGAACAACGTGTTCGCCACTGCGCCGGGCCGACTGATCATCGGTCGCATGCGCCACCCCGTGCGCCGGCACGAGGCAACGCGACGCGATATCCGCGATTTCTTTGCCAACGTACTCGGCTACGACGAAATCGATCTTTCCAGCCGCAGCGACCTGGTGGCCGAGCTGACCGGCTCGCTGATCATCGATCGTGCGCGCGGTATCGGTTATTGCGGCCTGAGCGAGCGCTGCGACATGGCCGGTGCGAAGGCGATGCATGAGGCCTTCGACCTGCGCCTGACGTTCTGCTTCGAGCTGGCCGCCAGCGAATATCACACCAACGTGGTGCTGACCCTGCTGGCCGGTCGCGCCGCGATCATCGCAGCGGACGGTTTCGCCGATCGTACCGTGCCTCAGGCCATCGCCACCGCATATGGCGATCGTGTGATCTGGCTGGACCCGGCGCAGAAACAGGCGTTCGCCGCCAACGCCATCGCGCTTGGCGAGCAACGTGTATGGATGAGCGCCCAGGCGGCCACCGCTCTCGACGACGACCAGCGCGGGATGTTGAAGCAACATGGTTTCGAGATCGGCGCGGTCGAACTCGACGAGATCGAGAAAGCCGGCGGCAGTCTGCGTTGCTGCGTGGGCGAAATATTCTGACGCTGCGATGCGTGCCGGATGGAGCTCGTCCGGGCGTTGCGCGTTTCAGGTTACATCGGCATCCTCGACACATCGGCTCCGCGTCCCGCCTCCGGTCCATGTGCATGAAATCATCTTCCACCCTGCTGCTGGCCATGGCCGT
>JBDTZX010000364.1:0-2600 GCA_040004895.1 Rhodanobacter sp.
GTCAGAGCCGTCAAAGGTGACCGTTTCTGCAACATCTACGTAAAGCCGCCATTCGGCAACAAGATCAAGGGCGAAGCAATCGCGCAAAAACTCGGTGAAGTATGCAACAAGCTGTTCGCGTTGCCATGACTCCATCCCGCTCCACGACCCATTCATCACGTGAAGGATAGCCATGTCCCCGACCTCGACCTCGACCTCGACCCTCGCCACTTCCATCCTGACGACCGCATTCCTTGCGGGCCTCGCCCTGGTTCCGTCGGCACACGCCGCCAACGCGTGCGACGCGCTCTACAACGCCGGCATCAAGTCGATACAGACGCCCCATCACGTCTATTCGGCCACCACGATGCACGGTGGCACGCCGCACACCGGCGAGGCGATCTATGACGGCACCGCCGAATACCTGCAGATACGCGGCAAGTGGATGCGCAGCCCGATGCCGCAGGCGGCCATGGTCGCGGCGGCACAGGAGAAACTGAAGACGCATCCCGATACCTGCACGCCGGTGGGCGATCAGGTCATCGATGGTCAGGCGGTGAGCGTGTACACGGCCCACAACAACGAACTGGGCACCAATCAAACGGTGCGCATCTTCAAGTCGAACGGGTTGATGCAGGGCGGGACCGTGGCACTTCCCGGCGGCAACACCATCGAAACCCGTTACGAATACACCAATGTGCAGACGCCCGCCGGCGTCCAATGATCCTCAATGCTACTGGAGCAGGGCCATGAATCGCCGCTACCTTCTCACGCATTCCGCTTTGATTTTTGCATGGTCGGCCATTGCGCTGGGCTTGGCGCCAGCGTGGAGAGCGTCGGCAGCGGATGCACCCGCTTCGCTGCCCGATGCCTGCAAGACGCTGAGTGTCGGGGATGTGCAGCCGCTGTTGAAAAAGCCCATCGTGAAGACCGGACCGCTGCCAGCGGGAACCGGCTGCCGCTTCGAAACCGCCAATGGCAGCTATGTGGATATCGAGACGTACTCAGGCGAAGTGACCTCATTTGATTACGCCATGGGCCATACCGGTCCTCAGGGTCCGCAAGCGATGCTTCCGCTCGCCGGTGTCGGCGACAAGGCAAAGATGGCCAGCAGCGGCAACGGAGTCGTCGCGATCAAGGGTCAAATCAGTTGCGGCGCCAGTGAGGGTGGACTCGACTGGCCGCGGGAGACTGAAGCGGCACGGCAGAAGGCGCAAGCCGAACAGCTCGGTGCTCTTTGCAATAAATATTTCGCAGCACGCTAGGGGAGCGGATCGTGTTCCGCCCGAGGCGCATCACGCGTCCCGTTCCCGCCGCACGACAGGTGCGCACTCGGGCGCTTCCTTCCAACCAGCGGCAAACCTGTCGGTGATGCAACGTCAAAAGTCGAATCAGTCATGCCGACGTTCGGCAGCAAATTGCACGAGTCCAGGCGATACGGTTGCGAACGCGCAGCCGTTAGCCGGCGCCCAACCATCAATCCAATGCGGAGAATGATGTCATGTCACGACCACAACCCCGATGTGTTGCGTTGGCGATCATGCTATGTGCCAGCGCGGCCTGTTCGCAAACGTCCAGCAGTTCGACCACTACCGGTGGCAATGATGATGCGGTACAAGCAAACAGCGATGCGGCAGGCAATGGTCTTGCACCACTTGACTGCAAGGCCTTTGCACCGGGCGATGTCGCCAGCATCTTCACCGCTCCTGCAAAGGTCAGCCACGATTCGATTCGAAACGGCTGCACCTTTGAAATCGAGAATGGCGGAAGCCTCAATATCAACACCGGCAGCTATGACGACGCGAATTTCTCGTTGCCGTGGGACGACGTCACCAAGAGTTCCGATAGCGCCAATTTCCTGCCCTTGCCGGGTGTCGGCGATCAGGCATTTTTCCGAAAGGAGACCGGCACCGAGTTCTTCAGCAGGAAGGGCGATCTCTATTGCACGGTGTCGATGACCGGTCTCGAACAGGCCAGCGTGAACCATATCGTCGAACAGAGTCCGCAAGAGCGTGGCAAAGCGCTGGGTGCATTGTGCAGCAAGGCCTTTGCCGCGCACTGACAAGACGTGTGGATCATTTCATCGATCGATTCGGAGAGCGGCGATGTCGAGCCACAAGCGTTTTCCGCTCGTCATTCTCTCGGCTGCACTGTTCGCTCTTGCGACTGGCAGTCTCTGCGCGCATGCCGCCACGGTCACTCCCGCCTGCAAGCAGCTGATCGCCGCAATGAGCAAACCATTGGCGACACCGAGCCACGTGTAGAAACAGGGAGCAGCGTGCACTTTCCGAGAGCTGATTTCACGCAGGCGGGGTTTCGAAATCAGCGTCAGAGTGAACGTTCTCAAAAATTCGACTCTGCCTTTGTTTTGCTTTTCGAAGTCGGGTTTTGGGTCGACGGATTTGCGTTGACGTTGGCGTTCAGTCTTGCAACCAGTTCATGGCCTCGTCGCGCTTGTCGTAATCGAATTTGCGGATCTTGGCCAGCATCAACGGATCAAGCACGTGATCGGCGAATGTCCCCATCGGGCTGTTGGTGACCAGGGCGACCTTGCTGATCTTGTCGTGCACGCGGTTGACGAACTTCAGGTGTGCGAACAGCGCGCCGATGCTTTGCCAGCC
>JBDTZX010000536.1:0-8673 GCA_040004895.1 Rhodanobacter sp.
GGCGATCACCCGGATCCAACCATCCTCAAGGATGGCAGCGACTACTACATGACGTTCACGCCATTCCAGACGTGTCCCGGTCTGGTCATCTGGCATTCCACGGATCTGCTCAACTGGACGCCGTTGACGGCGGCGCTTGGCAAGCCGCTCGGCAACGTCTTTGCGGTGGATCTGTGCGAACACCAGGACAGGTATTTCATCTACATCCCGGCCAGTGCCGACGGTGGCGATTGGTCGATCCACGTGACCTGGGCCGATCACATCGAAGGTCCATGGTGCGATCCCGTCGATCTGAAAATCGCCGGATGCATCGATCCCGGCCATGTCGTGGGCGAGGACGGCAAGCGCTACCTGTTCGTCAATGGCATCCGCCGGATCCGGCTCACCGACGATGGCCTGGCGACCGACGGCGTGCTCGAACATGCGTACACCCCGTGGCAGTACCCGGCGGACTGGGTGGTGGAGGATTTTGCTCCCGAAGGCCCCAAGCTGCTTCGCCACGGAGGCTGGTTCTATCTGATCAGTGCCGTCGGCGGCACCGCGGGACCACCGACCAGTCACATGGTGATCGTGGCGCGTTCGCGGTCGGTGCACGGCCCGTGGGAGAACTGCCCGCATAACCCATTGGTGCGTACGAAGTCGGCGGACGAGCCCTGGTGGTCGCGAGGCCACGCCAGCCTGGTCGAAGGGCCGGGCGGTGACTGGTGGATGGTTTATCACGGCTACGAAAACGGCTTTCGCACGCTGGGCCGGCAAACCCTGCTGGAGCCGATGGAGTGGACCGCCGATGGCTGGTTCCGGGCCACCGGCGGCGACCTATCGAAGCCATTGCCGAAGCCGCATGGTGGCGGCAAGAGTCCGTCTGGTCTGGCGCTGTCGGATGATTTCTCCAGCGACAAGTTCGGTGTGCAATGGAGCCTGCATGACCCACGGGCGGATGGCCTGAAGCGCGTTCGCCATGAAACCGGTGCGCTGCACCTGGCGGCCAGCGGAACCTCGCCGGTGGACAGCACACCACTGATCTGCATACCCGGCGATCGGTCCTATGTTGCGGAAGCGGCTATCGAGTTGATCAGCAACGCCGAAGGAGGGCTGCTGCTTTTTTACAACCCGAAGGCCTTCGTCGGCATTGGATTTACGCCGCACGCATTGAAGACATTCGAGTACGCCGATGAACTGCCCTGGATGCGTGCTTCGATGCGGACATCCCGCGTGCGTATCCGGCTGACCAACGTCGACAACGTGATCACCTGGCACTACTCGCATGACGACGGCAAAACCTGGGTGCTGCATGGGCTTCGCATGGAAGTCTCGGGCATGCACCACAATGTGTTCGGCGGATTTCTCAGCCTGCGCATCGGCATCTACAGTGCGAACGAAGGCAGCGTCGTCCTGCGCGACTTCCACTATCACGCCATCGGCATGAGCTGAAGCGGTTGGCTCGGCAAACCTTGAGCGGGAGCGGGGTGACCGGGTTTTTTCCAAGCGCTGCCGCAGAAGGCCCCGGCGGCGAAACACTCTCGCGAAACGGTTGGCTGTGATCAACCCCATTTTGGGGATAGCGGTTGATACCCTCTGAACTCGTCGTTCGGGTATCGGCTTCTTTTTTGTAGCGCTATCGCTGCCATCGCTCTAACAGGAGCATCTTGTTCATGATCCGCCAATGCACTATCGCAAGGATGCTTTGCTGGTCAGCGATATTTCTGCTTGCCGGGTTCAGTGGCTCGCTCGCGGCAGCCCCCCAGCGCAGTGGGACGCCGATCGACGCCGTATGGTCGTTTCACAAGGCCGATGTCCCGGCCGCCGAAAACCCGGCGTTCGATGACAGCGACTGGATCCACGTCACGCTGCCTCATACGTTCAACGGCAGCGATGGCGACGATGGCGGGAGTTATTACCGTGGCCCGGCCTGGTATCGGACACATGTCGAACTGACGAGTAAGGATTCCGGTCGCCGCTACTATCTGGTTTTTGACGGGGCTGCGCTTGTCACCGACGCTTGGGTCAATGGGCAGAAAGTAGGGCGTCACGAGGGTGGCTATGCCCGGTTCCGATTCGATGTTACCGACGCGTTGATTTCAGGGACGAATACGTTCGCCGTCCGTGTCGATAACAGCAAAGTGCCCGAGGTCGCGCCGCTTGGCGGCGATTTCACCGTGTTTGGTGGCCTCTATCGGCCGGTTTCGCTCGTGTCGACCGACGATATTCACATCGACATGATGGACTATGGCGGTCCCGGTGTTTATGTCTCGACACCGCAGGTCGATCCAAAAATGGCCCATGTCGACGCAAAGACATGGGTGACCAACGATAGCGGGCACGCCGCTCATGTTCGGGTGGTCAACACCATTCTGGACGCCAATGGGAACGAGGTCGCTCGGATAACCGGGTCTGTCGCCCTTGCTGCAGGGCACACCGGCCAGGTCACGGGTGAAAGTGATCTCGCCGACCCGCACCTTTGGAATGGCGTGGTTGATCCGTATCTCTATTCCGTTGTGACAACCGTGTTCGATACGCATGGACATGAGCAAGATCAGATCGAAACGTCGCTCGGCATTCGGTCGGTAAAAATCACTGCTGATAGCGGTCTGATCCTGAATGGCCGACGCTATGCGGTACACGGCGTGGATTACTTCAATAGCGAACGACCGGGACGTGGTACTGCCGTTACGGACAGCGAGGTCTCGGCGGACATGCGCATGATCGGTGATCTTGGCGCGACGGGTATCCGCTTTGTGCATTTTCAGCACCCGCAGCAGGCCTATGAGGAGGCCGACCGCAGGGGGATGCTTGTATGGACAGAGATACCGCTCAACGGGGCAGTCGACGCTGGAGCGGCCTTCCAGAAAAATGCCGAGCAACAAATGCACGAACTTATCGCCCAGAATTACAACCACCCTTCAGTAGTGGTGTGGGGGCTGGGTAACGAAATATACGCTCAGAATTCCGACGTTCTGAGAGTACTTCACGCGGTTCAGAGCACGGCAAAGGCGGCGGATCCCTCGCGATCAACCGTGTATTCCCATTGTTGTCAGGCCGATAGTGCCCCCAAGGCCATGATTGCCGATCTTGGTGCGTACAATCGTTACTTCGGCTGGTATTCCGAGCAGAAGGGGACGCTCGGCGACTGGGCCAGGGGGTTTCATGCCGAATTCCCCCATCGTCCGTTTGCCATCAGCGAATATGGCGCTGGTGGAAGCATTCGCGATCAGGAAAGTAATCCGGTGCCGCCAATCACCACGAGTGCGTGGCATCCGGAACAATTTCAGGCGCTCTATCACGAGCGCAATTGGCGCGATATCGAGAACCTGCATTATCTTTGGGGCTCGTTCGTCTGGGTCGCGTTCGATGTGGCCTCTGACGGGCGCAGCGAAGGAGACCGGAACGGGATCAACGACAAGGGACTGGTGACCTATGATCGTGAGGTCAGGAAGGACGCGTATTTCTGGTACCAGGCGAATTGGTCCACTCAGCCGATGCTGCACCTGGCCGACAGCCGCTATCGCTATCGCACCAAAGAGAGAACGCAGGTAAAGGTCTACAGTAATCTTTCCTCGGTTCACCTGACGGTAAATGGCAAGGATCTTGGTGATGCGCCGGTAAGAGATCACATCGCGCTTTGGCCTGATGTTGGCCTCAGTCCGGGTCGTAACGTAGTGATTGTAGAAGCTCGGGGCTTAAGCGAGCAGGCCATCTGGGACTACGATCCAGACGCCCAGATTTCCGCTGCGCCTGCCGGTCGTGTCAACTGATGGTTCTGGCTTCATTGCATCCTGGGGTATGGCAGGGCGAGCATCCTGCCGGCGCAGCTCCAACAGCAGAACGCCGTGCGGGGCCACCGCTTGATCCACGCCTGCAAGCTCCCCCAAGCTCTTTGCGCCCCAGATATCGAGCGCCGAATAGGTGCCATCGGAAAGTCCGTACTTCGTAAATCCGGCCCTCACCGTGGCCGTCCAATCGCCCACGTTGAACAGCGTCAGATACTGCGCGCCGCCGGCGTGAGAGATCCACGTCGCTTTCCCCGGTTATGCCGAAGAGTCATTGCCGGTCTTGTCGCTGACCACGAATCGCTGTGTTTCATTCGGCACCAAGATCGCGCCGGGCGCGGCAATTGCTCCCACTCAGGTTTCTCGTCCAGTGCCGTGCATCAAAGATGCGCATCAGGCTCCGCACGCTGCAGAAACTCGGAACCAGGACGGAGGGAGGCAGTCAAGCGATCCTCATTTCACTTCCTGGCTGTTGCGCGGCCTGCGCATGGAAGTCTCGGGTTTGCACCACAACGTCTTCGGAGGATTCCTCGGCTTGAGGATCGGCATCTACAGCGCCAGCGAAGGCGACATCGTCATCCGGGATTTCCGGTATCGCGCACTCAGTTCCTCCGGGTACACGAGCGGGATTTCGAGCCTCGGCTGACCCTTCGACGCGAACGGTCGTGATGCGCTTCCTGCGCTCTCGACCGATGAGACCGGGTGTCTGTCCACTTGCTCCGAACAGCCTGCATGGCTTCTTTGCTGCGCCGAACCGAGCATGAAAGTCTCGACCTTCGACAGCCGATCTGAACGTGCCTGCAAGCGGCTGGCGTGATGGGTAGATGCCGGGAAAACCGTCCATGTGAGTGCGATTCTTGCATTTGCCCGGCACTTTTTGCGGCGACTGCAAAAGAAGAAACATCAGCCGAACTGAGCAATTTCGTAATTGCGCCGCGGCGCTACCCACCGCAGCATGCGTTGCGTCACATATCGTCTGGAATGGGTATGGCTTGTTTCAAACCGAAACAGATGATGCGTCAGGCAGGGTCATCCGGGGGGATGCCCTTGCGACCTGGGACATCGCAGATCAGCTGGCCGGTCGGCCAGCCACGTGGCCACTGAATCATCATGGGGAGGGGTACCAGAGTGAACAATCCGCATAACAAGAATGCCCGGCAATGCCTGTCGACGCACCCGCGCCGGACCGGTCTCTCGATGGCCATCGCGGTGAGCGTGGCGATGCTCTACCTGCCGGCGCAAGCGCTGGCACAACAGGCTGCGACTACGGATACCGGCACCACCAGCGCGATTCCGGTCGCCCAGCAAAAGGCGGCCGACAGGAAGGCCAGGGCGGACCGGAAGAAGGAAGCGACCCAACTCGGCGCGGTCGTGGTGACCGGCATCCGTGCATCCGTAGAGAAGGCGCAGGACATCAAACGCGACGCCAATACCTTCGTCGATTCGGTGTCCGCCACGGACATCGGCGCGCTGCCGGATCGCAGCGTCACGGAAACCCTGTCGCGAATTCCCGGCGTCACCATCGACCATTTCCTCTCCCAGGGGGATCCGGAACACTTCTCTGCCGAGGGTAACGGCGTGCAGGTGCGTGGCCTCACGCAGGTGCGTTCCGAATTGAATGGCCGCGACAGCTTCTCCGCCAACGGCGGGCGCACCCTCGGCTTCCAGGACGTGCCGTCGGAATTGATGTCCGGCGTCGACGTCTACAAGAACCAGACGGCCGAGATGATCGAAGGTGGCCTGGGTGGCACGGTGAACCTGCGCACCTTCATGCCCTTCGACTTCCAGGGCCAGAAGATTGCCGCTTCAGTCAGCGAGAACTACGGCGACTTCGTCAAGAAGTACAAGCCGTCCGCCTCGGTGCTCTACAGTAATCGCTGGCAAACCAGCATCGGCGAAATGGGGTTCCTCATCGATGTCGCCGATTCCCGCCTGGCCACGCGTACCGATGGCCTGTTCGTGCGTCCGTTCTTCAAGAACGCAAGCGGGACGTGGGTGCCGCGCGGCGCCGACTGGCGCACCTTGAACTACGATCGCAAGCGCGATGGTACCTACCTGGCCTACCAGTGGCGTCCCAGCAGTAATCTCGATATTTACGCCACGGCATTCCAGAGCAGATACCACGAAGTCTGGAACGAGGATGCGATCTTCGTCAGCAACGACCCGACGCAGGTGACGGTGGATGCCAGCCAGCCGAGCCAGATCAATGGAGGCGTGTTCCAGTCCGGTCGCCTCACGCAGAACGGCGGCATGCCGATGGGCACCGACATCCGCGCATCCGACAGCCACTCCAAGACCACGGACTTCTCCACCGGAATGAAGTGGCGGCTGGGCACGAGCACCGAACTCACGAGCTCGTTGCAGTTCGTCAGGGCCACCACCAACAGTCTGGATTCGACGGTGTCCCTGGGCACCAACGTGCCCTACATCGACGTCGCCCTGAACGGCAACAAGCCGCCGCGCATCGGTGTCGACACCGGTTTCACCGGGAATCCCGCCAATTATTACTGGGGGTTCACCATGGATCACCAGGATCAGAATTATGCGAAAGAACTGGCCTGGCGCGCCGACATCGACCACACCTTCGAAGAAGGGTTCGTGCAGGGATTGAAGGCGGGCGTGCGCCTGACCCGCCGCTACGCCAACAACATCGATACCGGCTACAACTGGATGCCCGTGTTCCAGACCTGGATGCAAGGCTGGGCACTGCCCGGCGGCGCATTGCCCGGCCTGGACTTGAACGGCACAGTCAATTCCAGCCTGGTGCACCTGGACACGTTCAAGAATTTCTACAGGGGCGGCGCCGGCATACCCGGTGAGTTCTATGCACCGGTGCCGTCGACCGCGCTGGGCTACCCGGCCAGCTACGAGGACATCCACGCCGCTGCCGATCCGTACTACACCTGCTGCTATGCCGGCTCGTATCACACCACGGCGCTCGATGCTGCGCACACCAATGTCCAGCACGAGAAAACCTACTCGGCGTACGCCATGCTCGACTTCGGAGTGGACGATGCCAATCTGAGCGGCAACGTCGGTGTGCGTGCGGTGAGGACCACGAATGCCGCCCAGGGCTTCCTTGTGTATCCCAATGTGGCGTTGGCACCCTACTTGGGGTCGGGCCAGACCTCGCCCATCAACGCCAGCAACCAGTACACCGATATCCTGCCGAGCTTGAACGTGAAGTGGGAGTTCGCTCCCAACGTGATCACGCGTTTTGCCTTTTCCAAGGCGATTGCGCGGCCGGACTTCAGCCAGATGCAGGCCTATCAGATTCTCAATGCCGCCACGCTGTCAGGCTATACGCCGCCGCCCGGCACCACCACCCTGCCGATCGACAAGCTGACTTTGACTGGCACGTCCAACAGCAATCCCTACCTGACGCCGATGAAGGCCAACCAGTTCGATCTGTCGCTGGAGTGGTACTTCGATCAGGACCGCGGCAGCATGGCCTGGGTCAACTTGTTCCACAAAGGGCTGAGAGACTATTTCCGCAACGAGTCGCGCTTCGTGTCATATCCAGGTACCGATGGCAACAACTACCAGTATCTGATCACCCGCCCGGTGAACATCGGCAAGGCGACGATCGATGGCATGGAATTGGGCTGGAACCAGTTCTTCGATTTCCTGCCGATCAAGGGCTTCGGCATGTCGGCGAACTACACCTACATCCGCAGCAGGACCCATGTACCGAACGACACAACGGCGGTGCCGGTGGACACGGATGGCTCCTTGTACGGCAGCCTCCCGGCCGATGGCCTGTCGAGGGACTCCCTCAATGTCGCCGGCTTCTACGAGCATGGTCCGTGGCAAATCCGGCTGGCCTACAACTGGCGCAGTCAGTATCTGCTGTCGATCGGTCCGAATGGCTACAACGGTACCGACAACAGCATTCCATGGAAGCTGCCGGTATTCGCCGATGCCTACGGACAACTGGACGGTTCGATCTTCTACGCGTTCAACGATCACGTGAAGCTCGGCGTGGAGATGAACAACCTCAATAAAGCCGAACAGCGTACGATCATGTATCAGAACGCGGCGGGCGGCCATGTCACTTCCTGGTACGTGAACGACACCCGTTATGCGCTGACGCTGCGCGCGACGTTCTGATCGTGCAGTGCCTCGTGCAGCGCCTGAGCAGTCGACAGGGGTTTCGGCGTGCGGCAAGGCATCCAGCGTTGGGTGCTTTTGCCGGAGCCGGAAAACCTGACTGCGTTTCGGCAGGTTCTGCGCGGAGGCTGGGATGGCGGCGAGCTTGAGAAAGAGTTTCTTCGACATGTTCAGAAACATCGACGTCATGCTCAAGTGATCGTGATGGAAGAGTGTGGGCAGAGCATGAGCCGTCGGATGTTCCGGCGGCTCATGCTCGGGACGCCATGCAGGCCCGGTACCGGCATCGCCTCGGCATCGACCCCACCTGCGGCCGCCTGCCACTTTGGTGGATGGTTCGCGCCTGGATGTCTTTTACGCCGTCGATGCAGGCAGCTGGCACGTATTGATGCATGGGTTCGACGCCAGCTTGCTTGGCGCCGCAACGGCGGGTGGTTTCACCGGCGCCACGTTCGGTCCTTGTGCCTACCTGCCGTCAGCGGACAGCGCCGGCTTGCACAAGGCAGCGGGTGATTGAGCGATGTCGCCATGTCTCGCGGCGTTGCATGAAGAGGCCAGCCACGAACTGCCGGGCTTGTCGACGCACACGCTTGCGTAGCGTCATTGAGCGCCATCGCTCTCAACCGCAGTCACTTGTGCAGTGGTGACGAAAACACGCTGGCCGGTGGAAAGTGCCGGCCGCGGCAAGCCTCCGCCCCGCGCAAGTGGTTGCCTATTGCGGCAAGCGCAAAAGAAGAAACGTCAGCCAATCTGGACAATTTCGTAATTGCATCTCTGCGGCGGCAACCCGAGCATG
>JBDTZX010000112.1:0-2591 GCA_040004895.1 Rhodanobacter sp.
GCCATCAGGATGGCCAGCGCGTCGTCCACGCCGGGATCGGTATCAATCAGCAATTGCGGCTTGTTCATGGGCAGCGTGTCACGTCATTGCAATCGAATAGCTTAGTCGGAACTGGCTGGCAGCCATAGTCGCGTCGCACGCCGTGGTCATGCGTGCGCATAGCGCGCGGCGCCGCCGATCCAGCGCTCGATCAACCGATCGGTCTGCAACGGGTGGCTGGCCAGCATGTGCTGGCCGATCTGCTGCACCGCAGGCAGCAGATGCGCGTCGCGGGCAAGGTCGGCAATCCGGAAACTGAGCTGACCAGTCTGTCGCGTACCCAGCACTTCACCCGGACCTCGCAGCTGCAGATCCTTTTCGGCGATGGCGAAGCCGTCGCTGGTGTCGCGCATGACCTGGAGCCGCTCACGCGCCAGCTGGCCGAGTGGCGGTTGATACAGCAGCACGCAGTTGGAAGCGAGCGCGCCGCGACCCACCCTGCCACGCAACTGGTGCAATTGCGCCAGGCCCAGCCGTTCGCTGTTCTCGATCACCATCAGGCTGGCGTTGGGCACATCCACGCCGACCTCGATCACGGTCGTCGCCACCAGCACCGAAAGATCGCCCGACTTGAACGAATCCATCACCGCCAGCTTTTCCTTCGGCTTCATGCGCCCGTGGATCAAGCCGACCCTGAAACCAGTCAGCGCGGCGGAAAGCTCGGCATGCGCCACCTCCGCCGCCTGCGCACGCAATTGTTCGGACTCCTCGATCAGCGTGCATACCCAGTACACCTGACGGCCTTCGCCGCAGGCCGCATGAATGCGCTCGATCACCTCGATCCGCCGCGCATTTGAAATGGCGATGGTCTGTACTGCCATGCGCCCGGGGGGCAATTCGTCGATCGACGACACATCCAGATCGGCATAAGCACTCATCGCCAGCGTGCGCGGAATCGGCGTGGCGGTGAGTACCAGTTGATGCGGCACCTGTTCGCCCTCCATGCCCTTGTCGCGCAAGGCAAGTCGCTGCTGCACGCCAAAACGGTGTTGTTCGTCGACGATCACCAGACCCAGTTTCGCAAACGTCACGCCTTCCTGCATCAGCGCATGCGTGCCGATGACGACCTGCGCGCCCGCCACAATGCGGGCCAGCGCCAAAGCGCGGGCCTTGCCGGTGACCTTGCCGGCCAGCCATTCGACCTCGATGCCCAGCGGCTTCAACCAGTGACGGAAATTGCGCAGATGCTGCTCGGCCAGCAATTCGGTCGGCGCCATCAAGGCCACCTGGTAGCCCGACTCCACTGCCGTCAGCGCGGCCAGCGCCGCGACCACCGTCTTGCCGCTGCCGACGTCGCCCTGCACCAGTCGCAGCATCGGTTGCGGCTGCGCCAGATCGCGTGCGATTTCCGCACCCACCCGCTGCTGCGCCGCGGTCAGGCGGAACGGCAGGCTCTCGAGCAGTTTGCGATTCAGATCCCCGTTACCGTCCAGTCGGGGCGAATGTCTCAGCCGCACCGCCGCACGCATTCGTTTCAGGCTCAGGTGCTGGCTGAGCAGTTCCTCGAAGGCGAGTCGTTGCTGCGCCGGGTGAAGGCCCAGCATGAGTTGCCCCAGATGCGCATCCGGCGGAGGGCGATGCACGTACAGCAACGCATCGCGCAGCGAGGCAAGACCGTGTTCGTGGCACAAGGTCGGTGGAATCAGTTCCAGCTGCGCGACAGGGGGCAACAATGCAAGCGCCTTGCCGATCACTCCGGCAAGCCGCTTCTGACCCAGCCCTTCGGTGGTCGGATAAACCGGGGTGAGCAGGTCATCGACAGCCACCACGTCATTGCTGCCCAGACGCCGATACTGCGGGTGCACCATCTCCAGTCCGTTCGCTCCGTGTCGCACATCGCCGTAGCAAAGCAGTCGCGTGCCGGGCAGCAACTGTTCGGCCTGCGCGCGGTTGAAATGGAAGAAGCGCAGCAGCAACGTCTGCTGGCTGGCATCACCGATCGCTACTTTGAGTTGAGGTCGATATCTGAATCCGCGCTCGACGGCCTCGACCACACCTTCGACCTGCGCACGCTCACCGACGCGCAGATCGGCGATGGTGGTGACCCGGGTCTTGTCTTCGTAGCGCAGCGGCAGGTGAAACCACAGGTCCTGCACGCGCTCCAGGCCGAGACGGGCGAGTGATGCGACCAGTGCAGCACTGACGCCAGCCAAGGACTCCACGGCAGCAGTGCCCGGATCGGTGTCGGCGGAAACCATGGAACGGGCGACGCGGTTGGCCATGACGTCGAAGCCTAACCGAGCAAACCCGTTCTTCGTAAGTCGGACATCGACGATGAGTGTCAGTGCGGATCGTCAGGACGATCAGTCCAGCACCATCACCGCATCGACTTCGACCTGTGCAGCTTTCGGCAATCCGGATACCTCGATGGTCGAGCGCGCCGGATACGGCGGCTGGAAGTACTCGGCCATCACCGCGTTGACCGCAGCGAAATTCGCCAGGTCAGTGACGTAGATCCCGACCCGCACGATTTGCGCAAGCGAACCGCCGGCTGCCCTGGCCACGGCATCGAGGTTGTCGAACACGCGTCGCGTCTGCGTGGTGATGTCGCC
>JBDTZX010000084.1:0-2573 GCA_040004895.1 Rhodanobacter sp.
GGCGATGCCGTCCATCATCACCCGGTCAAACGGCGGCTGGTCGCGCTCGGCCCGTATCGACTGCCGCAGCACGCGGCCTGCGGCGGCATCGATGGACACGTTTTCGCTGCCGAACAGCGGCAGATGACCGCGGATCAGTGCTTCGGCATCCGCAACGCTGAGAAGCTCACTCATGGGTCGCCCGGAATCGAGACGCGCGGATCGCATCGATATCGAAATGATGGAGGCGCCCCGTTACTTTGACAACCAAGGGCGATCGCAAGCTCATGCACCCAACGCAGTTGCCTTGACCTGTGCCCACACCGGCATGCCGGGCAACAGGCCCATTGCATGCCACGAACGACGGGTGATGCTGGCCAGCAGCCCGGTACCGCCGGCGTCCAGCCGCACGATGCATTGCGACGGATGCGCCGCATCGAACATGCCGACCACCACCGCCTCGATCACGTTGAGTGCGCTGCTGTCGTCGCCAGGCGGGCGACGCATCAACACCACATCGCGCGCTCCGATGCGGCAGCGCAGCCGATCGCCGACGCGCTCCCCGCGACGCGGCAGCCACACGCGGCCACCCTCGAACACAAGCTCGGTCAGCTGGTCGGCTTGGTCTTGCGAGGCCACACGTCCCTCGATCACCACCCCGACCTGGTCGCGCATTGCCATCGGCAATTCCCCACCTGCCAGCGTGTCCTGCAATGGACCTTGGGCGATCACGCGACCGGCATCCAGCACCACCAGCTGATCGGCCAGGCGAGCGACTTCATCGATGGCATGGCTGACATAGATCGTCGGCACGGCGAGTTCGACATGCCATTGCTCGAGGCAACCCAGCAGACCGGCACGCGCCTCCGCGTCCAGCGCGGCAAGCGGTTCGTCGAGCAGCAGCAGTTTCGGGGCGGCCAGCAACGCGCGCACGATCGCCACGCGCTGGCGTTCGCCACCGGAGAGTTGCGACACCGTGCGACCCAGCAGGCGATCGACACCGAACTGCTGCATCGCACGCGTACGATCGACACCGCCGCTGCGCCCTGCCCGGCGCGCACCGTAATCGAGATTGCCGGCCACCGACAGATGCGTGAACAGGCTCGCTTCCTGGAATACATAGCCGATGCCGCGTCGATGCGCGGCGGTGAAACGATGCGTTGCGCTGTCCTGCCAGACGGTACCGGCGAAGGAGACGCAGCCGTCGATGTCGCGCTCCAGTCCGGCGATCGCTCGCAGGCAACTGCTCTTGCCTGCACCGGATGGACCGAACAGCGCGGTGATGCCTCGCAGCGGCAGGTCGAAGGCCGCATCCAGCACAAAATCGCCGCTGCGGCGATGCACGCGCACCTGCGACCCGGGCGTGGGCTCAGTCATGGATCAGCCGGCGCGGACGCAGCAGGTACGTGAGAAACAGGGCGGCGAACGAGAACCCCAACAGGTACAGCGACAGCGTGTGCGCCTGCAGGTCTTCGCCCGCTTCGACGTGATCGTAGATGCGCATCGACAGCACCCGCGTCTGTCCCGGGATGTTGCCGCCGATCATCAGCACCACTCCGAATTCGCCGATCGTGTGAGCGAAACCGAGCACCGTGGCGGTGACGAAACCCGGCCAGGACAATGGCAGCGCCACCGAAAAGAAGCGATCCAGCGGACCCGCGCCGAGCGTCGCTGCCATTTCCAGCGGACGCTGGCCGATCGCCTCGAATGCGTTCTGCAGCGGTTGCACCACGAATGGCAGCGAATAAAGCATGGATGCGACCACCAGGCCCGCAAAGGTGAATGGCAGCGTGCCCAGGCCGAGGGCAGCCGTGAAATGCCCCACCATCCCGTGCGGGCCGAGCAGCAGCAACAGGTAGAAACCCAGTACGGTCGGTGGCAACACCAGCGGCAGGGTGACCAGCGCGCCGATCGGCCGGCGCCATCCGGTGCGCCCGCGCGCAAGCCACCATGCCAGCGGCGTGCCCAGCGCCAGCAGCAGCAGTGTCACTGTCGCCGCCAGCCGCATGGTCAGCGCGAAAGCCGCCCAGTCCTCGCCGGAGAGCACGTTCATGCGTCTAGTGCGCCTTCGAGGGCGGCAGGTCGAATCCGTAGCGGCGCAGTGCCGCACGTGCCGCCGGGTCCTGCACATACTGCGCGAAATCCCTCGCCAGACTGCTGGCGCCACCATGCCTCGTGACGACAAAACTCTGCACCAGCGGTTGATACAGCGACGCCGGAATGACCGCATAGCTGCCCTGCTTCGCCATCTGCGGATCGAGCGCCAGCGACTGCGCGATGATCCCGATCTTGGCGTTTCCGCTGGCGGCGAACTCGGCCGCTTGTGCAATGTTGTCGCCGTAGACGAGCTTCGGCTTTACCGCTTCCCACACGCCCGCGGCGCGCAGCGCCTGCTCGGCGCGTTTGCCGTAAGGTGCGTGTTGCGGATTGGCGATCGCGATGCGATCGAACTGGGGTTTCGTCAGGTCCGTCACGCGCAGCTGGCGGGCGTCCACGCTTGCGCTCCACAGCACGATGTGTCCCATCGCATACGGCACCGGCGTGCCTGCAGCGTCGCCATGCGCGACCAGCTGTTGCGGATAATCGCTGTCGGC
>JBDTZX010000251.1:0-8602 GCA_040004895.1 Rhodanobacter sp.
GCCGATGGTCCGGCGGTGTTCGATCGCACGCATCGGCATGCCGCATTCGTGTTGCACGGTGACGTGTTCCTGGTGGACGCGGCCAGCGGCCGGCGCACCCAGGTGACACGCACGCCGCAGAAGGAGCTGACGCCGCAGTTTTCAGCTGACGGCAACGCGTTGCAGTTCCGCGACGGCAACGACTGGTACAGCTACGACTTGGCCAGCGGCGTGACCTCGCCCGCGGCGGTGCTGAAGTTCGCCGACGATCCACAGGCAAAGCAGCCCGATGCGCTGGGCGCGCAGCAGCTGGCACTGTTCAAGACCTTGCGCGAGATCAAGGCCGACAAGGACGCGCAACGTGCCGAACAGAAGGCACTGGATGCCGCGGATCCGGGTCGTGTGGCGCAACCGTTCTGGCTCGGTGCGAAGGTTTCACCGGTCGACACCGAGCTGTCGCCGGACGGCCACTGGATGCTGGTGATCACGACCGCAAAGGACTACGACAGCGGCAAGGCACCACAGATCAGCCACTACGTCACCGACAGCGGCTATACCGAGCCGGAAGATGCGCGGACCTACGTCGGCCGTGCCGATCCCGCGCCGCAGTCACTGCTGCTGCTCGATCTGGTGCATCACCAGAGCTACCCGCTGAAAACCGACGGATTGCCCGGCATCAAGGACGATCCGATGGCGTCGATCCGCGTACGCACCATCGCCGCGCTGAAGAAATCCGGCAAGGACGACCAAGCCAAGGCGCTGAAAGCACCCGAGCTGCGTCCGATCACCGTGCTCAGTGCCGACAACGGCGGCGGCATCGTGTGGAGCGACGACGGACACAACGCGGCGGTGCAACTGCGCACGATCGACAACAAGGATCGCTGGATCGCCAGCGTCGACTTCAGCCATCACGCACTGGTCAGCCAGCACCGGCTCACCGATGCCGCGTGGATCAACTGGAACTTCAACGATTTCGGCTGGCTCAAGGACGGCCGCACGCTGTGGTACATGAGCGAGCAATCCGGCTATTCGCAACTCTTCAGCAAGCCGCTCGATGGCAAGGCGATGGTATTGACGAAGGGCGGCAAATTCGAGGTCAGCCATCCGCTGCTCAGCGACGACGGCAAGTGGTTCTACGTGCGCGCCAACCAGGTCGCGCCGTACAGCTACGACGTGTATCGACTGCCGAGTGGCGGTGGCGCATGGAGCCGTGTCACCCGCTATCAGGGCATGGACGATTTCAGGCTGTCGCCCGACGGCACGCAACTGGCCGTCGTGCATTCATCGCCGTACGTGTTTGCACAACTGGCGGTGCAAGCCAGCGATGGCGGCGACGCGCGCGAGCTGACCAGCACGATGAAACCGGCATACACCGCGCATGCGTGGATCGCGCCGAAGATCGTGGAGATTCCCTCCAGCCACGGCGCCGGCGTGATTTACGCCAAGTACTACGGCCCGGCCGACGAGAACGCTGCGGCGAAACGGCCAGCGGTGTTCTTCGTGCACGGTGCGGGCTACCTGCAGGACGTCACACTGTCGTCCACGTATTACTTCCGCGAGCAGATGTTCAACAACCTGTTGGTGCAGCAAGGCTACGTCGTGCTGGACATGGACTACCGCGCGTCGGAGGGTTATGGCCGAGCGTGGCGCACGGCGATCTATCGGCAGATGGGGCATCCGGAACTGGAGGATCTGCTCGACGGCAAGGCCTGGCTGGTGAAGAACCACGGCGTCGATCCGCAGCGCGTGGGTGTGTACGGCGGCAGCTACGGCGGTTTCATGACCGAGATCGCGCTGCTGCGTGCGCCTGGCGAATTCGCCGCCGGCGCAGCGCTGCGCGCGCCATCGGACTGGACCAGCTACAGCGACGAATACACCTCCGACATCCTCAACGATCCGCAGCTCGATCCAGGCGCGTACACGGCCAGTTCGCCCATCGAATATGCCGCCAACCTGCGCGACCCGCTGCTGATCGAACACGGATTGATCGACGACAACGTGATGGCCAGCGACTCCATTCGTCTGTACCAGCGCTTCGTCGAACTGCACAAGCAGAACTTCTGGATCTCGTTGTATCCACTGGAACGCCACAGCTTCGAGCATGCAGACGACTGGCATGACGAGTACCGGCGGATCGATGAGTTGTTCAACGCCTATCTGAAGCCGATGGCGCCAGCCGCCGGCAGCCATTGAGTGCATCAAGGCATCCGGTGCCCGTGATCGCAGTGGAGCAAAACATGACCGCGAACGCTCATATCCAGCTCTTGATGCGGTATCGGTCATGGGCAAACGCATTGATGTTCGATGCGCTTTCCGGATTGCCGGGCGCCGTGCTGACCGAGCCGCAACCGATCGTATTTGGCAGCATCATCCGCACGCTCAACCACGTTCGCGCGATGGATGCGGTGTGGCAAGCCCATCTCCTGGGTCAACCGCACGGCATGACGACGCGGAATCCCGCCGAGTGTCCGCCGCTGGCCACGCTTCGCGAAGCGCAACGCAGCATCGATGCGTGGTTTGTCGACTATGCCGACGGGCTGGCCGACGCGCAGCAGCAAGAGCAGATCCGGTTTCGTTTCATCGGCGGGGGCGAGTCGACGATGACCCGCGCGCTCATCCTCCTGCATGTGGCAAACCATGCGACATACCATCGTGGCCACGTGGCAGACATGATGTATCGCGCGGGAGCCGTGCCGCCCACCACCGACCTGCCCGTATTTCTGGCGACCCACTCCTGATCGCGCGATAGTGGAGTCGAACCGCGTCGATGCTCCGGTCTATCGATACGCTCACGCGTGGTCTCCATCGATGGAGCGTTCTGGCTTTTCCCGATCTGGAAGACGAGTCGTCATCGCCATGCGCAAATGTCGCTGGCGACAATTCCCCTCCCAGCTTGGCGCGCAGCCCTGCGCAACTTCTGGAAGTGTCATGCCCGTGTCTAGCGCACCGCCAACGTGGCGGTCATCCCGGGATGAAACTTGCAGAAAAACGTGACCGTGCCCGCCTTGGCCGTGATGCGCCCGCTGGCGCCGGGTTGCAGGTCGATATCGAAGCTTCCGTCACGCGCGGTGGCACTGTGCTCGAAGATGTCGTGATTGGTCCATTCGATGATGTCGCCGACGCGGACGTCGGCAGGCATCGGGCCGTATTGCATCTTGTCGATCACGATGACGTGCACCGCGTGGCCGGCGGTCGCCTTTGCATGCCGTGTCGCCGCCGTCCGGACGGGCACGGCCCAGACCGCGGATGCCGCCAGCAGAGCGACGAGTAGAGCCGCGTTGCGCAACATGCGTATGCCTCAGTGCATCTGCTGCGCAAGCTGTTCGGCGTGGGCCTGATGTTCCTGGAACAGCTTCAAGCCGGTCTGCAGCAGCGACTTGAGTTCGGCGTTCTGCGCCGACGGAATCAGGGTTCCGCTGAGCGCGCCGTTGACCGTCTTGTGATACGCCACTTCATTGTCGACATAGGCCTTGTCGAAAGCATCGCCTTTCAGCGTGGACAAGGTCTTGAGCTCATCCGCCGCACCCTTGGCCAGCGCCTCGCTGGTCGGGTTGTTCTCGGGGGTCACGCCCAGCTTCTTGCACAGCGCCAGCGCCTGCACATTGACGGCGGCATGGTCGCGCGCCATTTCCTCGGCAAATGCGCGCACGTCCTTGTTGCGGGATTTCTTCAGCGCCTGCTTCGCGGCGGTGACGTCGATCTGCCCGGCGGTGTAGGCGATGTGCGCGATCTGCGCATCGTTGATCGCGGCCGGTGCTTGCGCATGGACGCTGGCGAGGGAGCCGATGCCGAGCGCGAGAGCGAGGGCGAGCAGTGGCTTGTTCATGGGCGATGTCTCCTGGATGGGCTGAGCCGACGGTGTCGCGGCGATTGCAGTGGATGCCTGCGTCCATGAGATGCAGCCGCGGCCCGCAGGTTCCCGCCTTTTATCGCGGTGCCGTCTGGTCGCCGGGAACCTTGTGCGGGGCTGGCGCATCGGATCCGGTGTAAAAGGAGAGCGCCATGCCATCCACTGTCCAGATCCTTCCCGTCGACTACGCCGCGCTGGACGACCTCGCGCTGGTGGCCTTGGTCCGCAGCGGGCAGCGCCAGGCATTCCGGCACATCATGCAACGCTGCAACCAGCGGCTGTTCCGCGTGGCGCGCAGCGTGATCGGCGAGGATTCCGAGGCGGAGGACGTGGTGCAGGAGTCGTACATGTGCGCGTACAACAAGCTGGATTCGTTTCGCGGTGATTCGACCCTGCTGACCTGGCTGACCAGCATCGTGCTGAACGAGGCACGCGGCCGCTTGCGCAAGAGGCACATCATGGTTGGACTGGAACAGATCGATGCCGCGCCGCCGGAAGATCACCGGATCATTCCGTTCCCGTCGAAATTCGGCAGCGAGGATCCGGCCACGGCCGCGGCCCGCGCGCAGATCCGTCATCTGCTCGAACACGCCATCGACAAGTTGCCCGAGGCCTTCCGCACGGTCTACGTGATGCGCGAGATCGAAGAATGCACGGTGGATGAAACCGCAACCCAGCTGGGGATCAAGCCGGAAACGGTGAAGACCCGGCTGCACCGCGCGCGTCGGCAGTTGCGCGCGTCGTTGCAGGACACCCTGGCAGCCACCTTGAGCGAGGCATTTCCGTTCATGGGCCAGCGCTGCGCACGGATGACCGACGCGGTGATGGCGCGACTGGAAAGCAGGTCCACGTAACTTTGTGTCGGCTCAGCCCGGCCGACGCAATCCGGCCGCTTCGCGCGCCAGCAGCTCGATGCCGGCCCAGTCGCCGCTGGCCAGCTTGTCCTGCGGCGTCAGCCACGAACCGCCAACGCAGAGCACGTTGGGCAGCGAGAGGAAGTCCGATGCATTGGCGAGACTGATGCCGCCGGTGGGACAGAAGCGGATCTGCGGCAACGGGCTGGCCCAGGCACCGAGCAGCTTGTGCCCGCCTGCCGGCACCGCCGGAAAGAATTTCAGGAAGCGATAGCCACGCTCGAGCATTGCCATCACCTCGCTGGCGGTGGCCGCGCCAGGCAGCAGCGGCAACTCGCAGTCATCGGCAGCGTCCAGCAGTTTCGGCGACACACCGGGCGATACGGCGAAACGCGCGCCGGCGTCCAGTGCCGCCTTCAGGTCGCGCGCGGTCAATGCGGTGCCACAACCAACCACCGCGCCTTCCACCTCGGCGGCGATGGCGCGGATCGCATCGAGCGCGGCCGGCGTGCGCAGTGTGACTTCGATCGTGGGAATGCCGCCGGCGACCAGCGCGCGCGCCATCGGCACCGCGGCTTTCGCGTCATCGATGATCACCACCGGAATCACCGGCGCAAGGCGCATGAGTCTTTCCACTTGCTGCTGCTTTTGTTCGATGCTGCTCATGCACTGCTCCGGTTTCTTTTGGCGCTTCCCCCTGCAGGCAGGGGGAAGCTGGGAGGGGGTTGCTCAGGCTGGCGAGGTGTCGGAATCAGGATCAGCGACCCGACCCCAGCCCTTCCCTGCATCGCAGGAGAGGGGGCAAGACGAAGGCTACAGCACGCCGGCGCCGAGATCGGCGGTGGTGGCGGCCTGGCGGAACAGGCTGAACAATTCGCGACCCATGCCATGGTGCTCGCTGGAAAGATCGGCCGTCACCGGCAGGCGCGCGGCCAGCTCGCTCTCTTCCATCAGGACGTCCAGACGTCCATTCGTGGCGTCGATACGGATCATGTCGCCATCCCGGATCTTCGCGATCGCGCCGCTGGCCACCGCCTCGGGCGTCACGTGGATGGCCGCCGGCACGCGACCGGACGCGCCGGACATGCGGCCATCGGTGAGCAGCGCGATGCGATGGCCGCGATCCTGCAGCAGCGCAAGTGTCGGGGTGAGTTTGTGCAGTTCCGGCATGCCGTTCGCGCGCGGACCCTGGAAGCGCACCACCGCCACGAAATCGCGATTCAGCTCGCCGCGCTTGAAGGCTGCGGCAACTTCGTTCTGATCGTTGAAGACGAGGGCCGGCGCCTCGATCAGCAGCCGGTCGTCCGGTACCGACGACACCTTGATCACTGCCCGGCCGAGATTGCCGGTGAGCATGCGCAGGCCGCCGTCGGTGCGGAACGGTTCGTCGGTACCGCGCAGCACGCCGCGGTTGCCGCTGCGCTTCGGCACGGGCGTCCAATGCAGTGCGCCGCCGCCATCCAGCGCCGGCAGCTGTGCGTAACCGGCCATGCCGGTGCCGAAGATGGTTTCGACGTCGGCATGCAGCAACCCGGCACCGAGCAGCTGGTCGATCAGGAACGCCATGCCGCCGGCCTGGTGGAACTGGTTCACGTCGGCGTAGCCGTTCGGGTAAACGCGCGCCAGCAGCGGAATTACCCCGGACAAGGCGTCGAAATCGTCCCAGCGCAGCTGGATGCCGGCCGCGTGTGCGATCGCCACCAGGTGCAGCAGATGGTTGGTGGAGCCGCCGGTGGCGTGCAGGCCGATCACGCCGTTGATGATCGCGCGCTCGTCGATGATGTGACCGACCGGCAACAGGTTCTCGCCCGGCGCGCTGAACGCACCGATGCGACGAACCACCTCGGCGGTCAGCGCATCGCGCAGCGGCGTGTCCGGTGGCTCGAAGCTGGCGCCGGGCAGGTGCAGGCCCATGATCTCCATCAGCATCTGGTTCGAGTTGGCGGTGCCGTAGAAGGTGCACGTGCCGGCGCTGTGGTACGACGCCGCTTCGACTTCGAGCAGCTCGGCGTCGGTGGCCTTGCCGTCGGCCCAGGCCTGACGCACTTTCGACTTCTGTTCGTTCGGAATGCCGCTGGACATCGGGCCGGACGGCACGAACGCGCCGGGCAGATGGCCGAAGCTCAGCGCACCGATCAGCAGGCCCGGCACGATCTTGTCGCAGATGCCCAGGTACAGCGCACCGTCGAACATGTCGTGCGACAGCGCAATGGCGGTGGCCATCGCGACCAGGTCGCGCGAGAACAGCGATAGCTGCATGCCCGGCTGGCCCTGCGTGACGCCGTCGCACATCGCCGGCACGCCGCCGGCGACCTGCGCAGTGAAACCGGCATCGCGCGCGATCTGGCGGATCAGCGACGGGTAGCGTTCGTACGGCTGGTGTGCCGAGAGCATGTCGTTGTACGAGGTGACGATGGCGAGGTTGGCGCGATGGCCGCTGCGCAAGGCTTGCTTGTCGTCGCTGCCGCAGGCGGCGAAACCGTGCGCGAGGTTGCCGCAGGAAAGATGCTCGCGTTGCGGGCCGTTGCGGTCGACCGCGTCGATCCGGCGCAGGTAGGCCGCTCGCGTCTCGCGGCTGCGCTCGCGCAGGCGTTCGGTGACTTCGGCGACGACGGGATGCAGGGTTTTCATGCAAAAACTCCACGACGGCATCGACATCCTGCAATGCGGCCGGAAAGATCAGTGGATCGGCGGCCGCTCAGGGACACCAGTAAACCGCCACCGGTACGCGTTGCTGGGCCAGCACCGCGTGCACCGGATAGTCCTTCGCCTCGCCCAGGCCCAGCCGCGCATCGGCGAGCATGTCGCGTTTCTTCTCGCCGGCGATCAGCAGATACAACGAGCGCGTGTCGAGCAGCGTGGGCAGACTCAGCGTGATACGCGATTCGCCCGCACCCGGCGCGCGCATGGTCAGTACGCGGGCGCGGCCATCGAGATCGAGCGCCGCTGCCAGATGATCGCCGCCCGGGAAGAACGAGGCGGTATGGCCGTCATCGCCCATGCCCAGCACCACCGCGTCGAACGGCAACCGCAGCGCGTCGATGCGTGCGGCAGTGATGGCCAGTCCCGCTTCCGGCGTCGGCGCATCGTTGTACAGCGGCACGAACGACGCAACGCTGGCGGCATGCTGCAGCAACGTTGTTTTCACCAGTCGCGCGTTGGAACGCTCGTCGCTGTCCGGCACCCAGCGCTCGTCGACCAGCGTCACCCGCACGCTGGACCAGTCGAGTGGCTGGCGCGAAAGCTGGCCGAAAAACTCCTTCGGCGTGCTGCCGCCCGACACTGCAAGCAGTGCCTCGCCGCGTTCTTTCAAGCCTGCGCGAAGACGCTCGGCGACGCGTTCGGCCAGCGCGGTCGCTTGCGCGCCGCAATCGGTGAAGCTGTGCGTGGTGACGTTCAAATCGATCGGCATGGGCGGGTCACGTGTGGCGTCCATCAGGCGCCGACGCGTGTTTCGTCGGGAAGGAAAGGCAAGTCTGCCGCAGTCATGCGCACCAGCCAGTGAATGGAGCTATTCACTGTCTTCGTGCCAGGTGCGGCCATCGCGCTCGATCAGTGCCACCGCAGCACTCGGGCCCCAGCTGCCGGCGGAATACGGTCGCGGCGCTTCGCCGCTGGCCGACCACGCAGCCAGGATCGGACCGGCCCAGTGCCATGCCGCTTCCACTTCGTCGCGACGCATGAACAGGGTGGGATTGCCGCGCACCACGTCCAGCAGCAGACGCTCGTAGGCATCCGGCTGCGAGACGCCGAACGCCTCGGCGAAGCTCATATCCAGCGGTACATGACGCAGGCGCAGGCCACCGGGGCCGGGGTGCTTGATCGTCAGCCACAGCTTCACGCCCTCGTCCGGCTGCAACCGAAGCACCAGCCGGTTCTGCGCCAGCGGGCCGGCGGCGCTATCGAAGATCGAGTGCGG
>JBDTZX010000486.1:0-27703 GCA_040004895.1 Rhodanobacter sp.
CCGGTCACCGGGAAGGACCACGGCGGTGTCGGACCGTTCTATGTGGTGTGGGTGCAGCCTCAGCTCAGCCACATAGGTTCCGAACAGTGGCCTTATCAACTGGCCGGCATCCGCAGAACGACGACTCTGGCCGAACGCTTTCCCGCCCTCCTGTCTGATCCGACGCTGTCGGCGAACGGCGACATCCAGCGCGGTTTCGCCGCCTTCCAGCGAACCTGTTTCGCCTGCCACACCCTCAATGGCGAAGGCGATGCGAAACTTGGCCCCGATCTGAACATTCCACGCAGCCCCACCGAGTACCTGCGCGAGGACGTGTTGCGTGCCTTCGTCCGCGATCCGCAGTCCCTGCATCGATGGCCGCAGGCGAGGATGCACGGCCTCGACCGCAGCACGCTTTCCGACACCGACCTCGATCGGGTGCTGGCGTATCTTCGTTACATGGCCAAACGCAGAGCGACGCCCTGAGTCAGTCGCCCTCACGATGAGCGGCACTCATCGTGCTGCCATCGGTCAGCAGCTTCTGCAGCCGACTTTCGCGTTCCACTGCAGGCAATCCGGCGAGCTTGCGGACACTCGTGTAGAACGCCGGCCAATCCCGCTCACTGCGCTGGAACAGCACGGCAAATGCCGGAGTCCACTGATCGTAGAGCCCAAACGGCAACAAGCGTGCGTTGTTGATTGGCTGCGCTACCCATCGATCGTAACGATGATCGTTCGACCAATGGCTGTCCCGCCAGGCGGCGTAGCGCGCACGAAACGCTTCGATCTCGTGCTGCTTGCCCACCGCCATGGCCGATTCACCGACGCCACTGGCATAGAGGGTCTTCAGCTTCGCGCGCAGATCCAGTACCTGCTGCGTGAAACCGTCATCCATCGCCTGCGCGCGATCGTCCTGCGGCGGCAGGCCGCGCGATCGACGCCACTGGCGCAGCCCCTCCGTCTGCACGAACGTGGCGAAGGACTCGTTGAACGCGCTGTCGTCCCTGACATAGATCAGCTGGTGCGCGAGTTCATGGAAGATCGTGCTGTCCAGCTCGTCGTCGTCCCAGCTCAGCATGCTGCTGAGAATGGGGTCGGCGAACCAGCCCAGGGTGGAATACGCCGGTACGCCACCGACCCAGACATCGTCGCCCTCCGCGTCGCGTTTTGCGGCATCGACCCGTGCATCGGCCTGACTGAACCAACCGCGATAGGCCACGCAGCCGGCGACCGGAAAACACTGCGGCACGGCGTCCACGGAATACCTCGGTGCAGCAAAGACGTTCCACACCACGTAGGCCCGATGCAGATCGACGTAGCTGGTGTAGCTGCGATTGTCCGGCAGACCCATTTGCAGCGAAGCGAACCGGCGCGCCTGCTGCGCCAGTCGCAGCCGGGCGGCAAGCTGCCGATCGGTCGCCGGATCGCTCAACAAAGAGCTCAACGCCCGTCGATGCAGTACCAGCGCCCCCTGCCCGCGCACCGCCTGTCCGTAGTAGCGCAGGCTGCCGCAGGCGCATAGAAAAAGGCCCAGCGCCACAAGGACGATGAGCCTGTATTTTCCGCAAGATCGCGATGCGGTTCGATGACGAAGCATGCCGCGATTGTGCCTGAAGCCTCATCCTGATCTAGTGGTGATCGTGACCGCCGCTGTGACCGCCATGTCCCTGACTGCCGCCATGCGAGGCGCCGCCCGAATGGCCGGCGGAGGAAGGACGAGCCTGCCCATGGCCACCCTGCCCCCGGTAGTTGCCGTGATAGTTGCCACGATAACCGCCGTGATATCCGCCGCCGTAATAGCGACCACCGCGGTAGTACCCGTAACGCGAGCCACCGTAGACGCCGATGCTTACACCCGGCGCATAGCAGCAGCCGTAATAGCCGTTGTCGTAGTAACCGCCGTAGTAACCCGGCGCGTAGTAGGAGCCCTGATACACCGGTGCGGCCTGACCGTAGTAGGCGTCTCCGCTATAGCTGGAACCACGCACATAGCTGTAACCGGGGTCGTAGTAACAGCCCGAAAGGGCCGCCACAGCGGCGCCCAGCGCAAGACCGGCAAGCAAGCGTTTCATGATCCACCTCCACGGTGATTGTCACCACCAAGCTAGCCACTCGCGGTTGAATGCGTACTGAGTTGATGGCACGCGGCTGAAAGACGTTTATCCGCCAGCCATGTGCCGTTGCTGCAGGCGCGCCCCTCAACCCTTGCGCTTGCTCTGCTCACCGCGCTGATGTGCGAGAGCGTGGCCATAGGCGGCCTCACTGGACAACCCGGACGACGCGTCGGTGGTGTGCATGTCCTCGCCCCCATGCGGTACGGCTGTCTCGGCACCCGGCCACGTCGGGCCTTGGCGCACGCGCTCATGCTTTGCCTCGAGCAACGCCTGGATGTGCGCCACCGCTTCCTCCGGGCTGATGTGCTTGACCGGAGCTTCCCTGACACGTCGCGGCGCAGGCGTCTTCTTGCCGCTGGCTGCAGGTTTGCGACTCGAAGCAGGAGCCTTGGCAGCCGGTTTGACCGCTGCCTGCCTGACGCTCTTGTTGGCGACCGGACGTTTGGCGACCGATTTGCTTCCAGCCGTCGTTCTCGCGGCCGACTTGCCGACAACGGTCTTTTTCGCGACGTTCTTCGCCGCCGATTTCTTGACGACGGCTTTCCCGGCAGCTTTCTTTGCCACCGCTTTTCTTGCCGCAGACTTGCCCGGAGCCGCTTTCTTTGCTGCCGGTTTTTTCGGTGCAGCCTTCTTCGCCATAGCCTTTTTCGTCACTTTTTTCACTGCGGCCTTCTTTGCCGGCGATTTTCCTGCGGCCATCCTGCTCGGGGCGGCTTTCTTCGTTGCAGCCTTCTTGGCGGCAGTCTTCTTTATTGGGGATTTCTTCGCCGCGGATTTTTTCGCAGCCGACTTGCGGGTCATGGCCATGCGTTCGTTCTCCTGCGATTGATCGGTTGAAACGGAACCAGTATGCACGCGTCGGCTCGGTCGAGCATCAACGAGGGCGAACTCCATTCAACACGAAATCATTGAAGCGGATGTGACGAGCGGATCTCATCGCGATCCCGGATGCATCAGCGCGTCAAGAAAATAAGGGAGCACGCGCGGGTCCACCAGCAACGTGAACGCCACGCCGTACGCAGCACCCCACAGATGCGCACTGTGGTTGACATTGCCCTGCCCGCGCCTGTCCATGTAGATCGAATAACCTGTGTACAACGCGGCATAGATGATCGCCGGCATCGGCACGACCAGCACGATGATCTGTTGCCAGGGGAACAGCAGGATGTACGCAAACAGCACCGCCGACACGGCGCCCGACGCACCCAGACTGCGGTAGTTCGGGTTGCTTCGGTTCTTCAGATACGTCGGCAGGATCGATACGATCAGGCCCAGGATATAGAACAGCGCGAAGCCGAAAGGCCCCAGTCGCGAGCCAAAGAATCCTTCCATGGTCCGGCCGAAAAAGAACAGCGTCAGCATGTTGAACAGCAGATGGCCGAAGTCCGCGTGGACCAGGCCATAGGTCACCAGCCGGTGATACTCGCGCTGTCGTGCGATGGCGGGTGGCCACAGGATCAGGTCGTTCATCAGGCGACTGTTTTTCAGCGCCATGAACGAGACGACGCAGGTGATGGCAATGATGATCAGGGTGACCGGCATGAAGGGTTCCGAAGCTGACGGGCAAAGTCTGGCATCTTGGCGTCACACCCGGAACTTGTCGACTCCGGTTCGGACCACCCACGCACGAGGATGGAAAACCATGGGTGTCTCGCCGACATTCCCGCCGCTATCATTCAACGTTTTGCGCGGTCCCGGCCGCCCTCGGAAATCATGGCCCTGCTCCGCTACCTGCATCTGGACGTCTTCGCCGCAACACTTGGCGGCGGCAATCATCTCGGCGTGGTGATCGGCGCGAATGACTGGAATACCGACGACATGCAGCGCTTCGCACGCTGGAACGCACTGGTGGAGACCACCTTCCTGCTTGCGCCGACCGATCCCGAGGCCAGCTATCGCGTGCGCATATTCACTCCGCACAAGGAAATTCCATTCGCCGGTCATCCGAGCATCGGCAGCGCCCATGCCGTGCTGGAATGTGGCCTTGCCCAACCTCTTGACGGCCTGTTGTGGCAGCAGTGCGGTGCCGGCGTCCTGCCTGTCCGCGTGCGTGCGTCCGGAGATCGCAGGGAGCTGCTGTTGCGAGCACCCGAAGCCCATGTCATGGAAACCGGCCTCACGGCACATCCACTGCTGGCATCAACCCTCAAAGGTATCGAGTTGGGCGCGCTGCCGCCTGCGCTTGTCGATGGCGGCAGGCGCTGGTGGCTGGCCGAAGTGACGGACGAAGCCAGCTTGCGTGCCTGGCAACCCGATCATGCGGCAATCGGTGCGCTGGCGCAGGCCGGCGACAGCATGGGCCTGTGCGTATTTGCGCGATGCGCCGGCAACCACTATCAGCTGGCGGTTCGCGCGTTTCCCGCTGGCGTCGGCATCGTCGAAGATCCCGCTTCAGGTGCCGCCAATGGCCTGATTGCCGCCTATATCGCGCGAGCCGAACCACAGGGTCCGCTGGCGCACGGCTATCACGTCAGCCAGGGTCGCGAGATCGGACACGATGCGCGACTGGTCACACGGATCGAAGGCGATGCCGTGTGGATAGGCGGTCACAGCCGCACGGTGATCGACGGCACCCTCGACTGGGTAGCGCAAGCCTGAGTGTTGGCGAGGATGCGCTCTTACGCGCTTTCGTCCAGGTGCGCGCGGCGCGCGGCGACCAGTGCCAGCGCGGACCAGTCCATGTCGAGGTCGCCGCCACCCATCGCTTCCAGCAGGCTGTCGCGCAGCACGCCGGCAAACGGCAATGGCACCCGCGCCGTTTCGCCCGCCGCCAATGCGAGCCCAATGTCCTTGTAGCCCAGCGGCAGTGCGAAGCCGGCCGGCTTGAAGCGCTGCTCGGCGATCGCCTTGGCATAGACCTGATAGGCAGGCGACGCGAACAACGTGTTGGTCATCACCTCGAGAAAGTCCGCCGCACTGACGCCGTAGGCACGCGTCAGCGCAGTCGCCTCGGCCATGCTTTCGATCGCCGTGGCGAGCATGAAATTGCCGGCGATCTTCGCCACGTTCGCACGCTCGGGCGCATCGCCCATCGGCCACAATCTGCTGCCCATCGCATCCAGCAGCGGCCGCACCCGATCGATCGCGGACGGCTTGCCAGCCACCAGAATATTCAACTTTGCCGCGGCCGCCATGTCGGGACGTCCGAACACCGGCGCGGCGACGTACTCGAGCCCGCGCTTTGCATGTTCCTCGACCAGCTCTTTGGCCAGGGCCACCGAAATCGTGGCGTGGTTCACGTGCACGGTGCCGCGATCCATCGCATCGAGCAGGCCACTTTCAAGGATCACCTCGCGCACCGCCTGGTCGTTCGCCAGCATGCTGCAGAGCACCTCGCCCTGTGCGGCACGGTCAGCGGTTCGCACGGCTTTTGCGCCAAGCGACACGAGCGGCGCGATCGCCGCTTCGGAGCGGTTCCATACCGTCAGCGAATGTCCGGCGGCGACGAGGTTGCTGGCCATCGCGGCACCCATGGAGCCGAGGCCGATGAATCCGACTTTCATGCAGATCTTCCTGTGAACGAGAGGGTTGCAGTGGAACATGCGGAATATTCAATTCGCGCGAAATCGGCCTGACGCCGACTTCAGACCACTTGACCGGCCGTCTGCCCCGATGCCCACGCCCACTGGAAGTTGTAGCCACCGAGCCAGCCGGTGACGTCGACGACTTCGCCGATGAAGTACAGGCCGGGAACACGCTTGGACTGCATCGTGCTGGATGAAAGTTCGTCGGTATCGACGCCGCCCAGGGTGACTTCGGCGGTGCGATAGCCTTCCGTCCCGCTGGCGGTGATCGGCCAGTCATTGACCCGTGTTCCGATCGCGACCAGTTCGGCATCGCGGTACTGGCGCATCGGCCGACTCTCGAACCACTGCTCGCACAATCGCTGCGCCAGTCGTTTCGGCAACACATCGCCGAGTACGGTTTTCAGTTCGGCCAGCGGTCGCGCGACACGCTGCTCAACCAGCCATTCGCCCATGTCCTGATCGGGCGCCAGATCGATGCGCAGGTCGCCGCCGGGTTCCCAGTACGACGAAATCTGCAGGATCGACGGTCCGCTGATTCCGCGATGGGTGAACAACAGGCCGGCCCGGAATGCCTGCCTGCCGACGCGTGCTTCGGCCAAGGGCAGCGCCACACCAGCCAGATCCTGGTAATACTCCTGATGCTTGCCGCTCAGCGTCAGCGGCACCAGGCCGGCGCGAACGGGCAACACCGCATGGCCGAATTGTCGCGCCAGTTCGTAGCCGAAACCGCTGGCGCCCATGCTGGGAATCGACAGGCCGCCGCTGGCGACCACCAGCGATTCGGCGTGCACGTCGCCGCGCGCGGTGAGCACGCTGAAACCCTCCGCGGTCTTGCGCACGCGTTCCACACCGCAGCTCGTTTCCACCGTGACCGCGGCGGCGGCGCATTCGTCCAGCAGCATGCGCACGATCTGCTTGGAGGAGTCGTCACAAAACAATTGACCGAGTTCTTTCTCGTGATACGCGATGCCATGTTTTTCCACCAGCGCGATGAAATTCGCCGGCGTGTAACGCGCCAGCGCGGACTTGGCAAAATGCGGATTCGCGGACAGGAAATTCGCCGGCGTCGCGCCGGCATTGGTGAAATTGCAGCGCCCGCCACCGGACATCAGGATTTTCTTGCCGACCTTGTTGGCGTGATCGACCAGCAGCACGCGGCGGCCGCGCTGACCGGCGGCGATCGCGCACATCAGTCCGGCGGCACCGGCACCGATGATCAACACGTCCACTTTCATTGCGCCATCGCCTTCAATCCGGTCGTTGTCCTGCGCGGCATTATCACCTGCCGCATCACGCCGCATCGCTTACACTGGCGCACCGTCCGCCGCGAGTTGCCGCCATGCCCTCCTTTGACGTGATTTCCGAAGTCGACAAGCACGAACTGACCAATGCGGTCGATCAGGCCAATCGCGAGCTGGGCAACCGTTTCGATTTCAAGGGTGCGGACGCCAGCTACACGCTGGACGATTTCGTGATCACTCAGAGCGCGCCCAGCGAATTCCAGCTGCAGCAGATGCTGGACATCCTGCGCGGCCGGCTGGTGGCGCGGAAGATCGACATCCGTGCCCTCGATGCCGCCGACCCGGAAACCAACCTGGGCGGCTCGCGACAGAAGATCACCGTGAAGCAAGGCATCGAGCAGCCCGTGGCGAAGAAACTCATCGCTTCGATGAAGGAAGCCAAGCTCAAGATCGAGGCGCAGATCAACGGCGACAAGCTGCGTGTCACCGGCAAGAAACGCGACGACCTGCAGGCGGCGATGGCGATCTTGCGCAAGGTGGAAGTGGAACTGCCGCTGCAGTTCGACAATTTCCGCGACTGAGGGTCAGGCGCGCGACAGCAACCGACCACCCATGGCCGCGTTGACGCCAACCACCACCGCTACAGCCAGCGCATGCGTGAGCAGGTCGGTCGCGGCCACAGCGTAGGCGTGACAGATTTCCAGCAACGTCGCCGAAGCGGCGGCGCTGGCCAGGCCGATCATCACCGCAGCCAACGTCGGGCGCAGCGGAAATGCGCGACGCAGCAGCACGATCAGCAACGCGGACAGCGGGATCGAAAAGCTGATGATGAAGACCAGGCAGTCGGCGGATTGATGCAGGCTGGCCACCTGTGTGCCGGGCCCGACCCAGCCGCGAAGGCAACCGAAACCACTCGCGCCGATCCACAACAGGGCTGCCGGCACAGGCAGCCAGGCCCATGATGCACGCCGTCCGGGCACACCCAGCGAAAACGCGACCCACGCAGCACTGATGGCTGTCGCGGCGGCACCCAGGAACGCCCAAGCCATGTCCGGCGTGTCGGCCCAGCGCCGCAGCATGCCGCCGGCGCCGTAGTGCATCAGCAGCACGCATGCGATCGCCACAACCGCCAGCAACCAGCCGGCAGCACGCAGCCACGGTGGCAACAGCCGTCGCACCGGTATCAGCTCGGTACCGAGCCGGTCGATCAGGGCCTGGTGGTGTCGTGGAGCAGTCATGGTGCTCAGGGCTCTCCGTGAAAACGTTCACGCAGCGTCTTCAACGCACGATGCAGGTTCACTTTCAATGCGCCGGTCCTCCGCCCGGTGAGTTTTTCCGCTTCCTGCAGCGAATACTCGCGCAGGCCAAGCTGTTCAACCGCCTCGCGTTGGCCTGGCGGCAATTCGGCGATCGCCGCGTGCAGTCGCTGCGCGCGCTGCTCGCTTTCGGTGGCGGCGCTGGCATCGTCCACGTCGGCGTGCCGATCGAGCGCGAATTCGTCGTGCACCTCGCGACTGTCGCGCCGGCCACGACTGCGCAGCGCATCGATCGCGCGGCGACTGGCGATCGCGCTCAGCCATGCATCGTACGAACGTACCGGGTCGTAGGTATGCCGCACGCGATGCACAGTGATCAGGGTTTCCTGCACGACGTCGTCGAGATGATCCACGGCCACACCCTGACGTCGCGCTGCCGCACGGATCAGCGCTACCGAATCGGCCAGCACTTTTTCGTAGGCACGCCGGTCGCCCGCCTGGGCAGCAGCCATCCACGCCGCCCGACGCTGATCGGGCGATTCGCTGTCGTTGGCGGCGATGCGGTCGGCAGGCACGTATGTAAGGGGGCTCACCCGGCGGTAAACCCCGCTATCTACACCCATGAAGCCGGCAGCGGTCAAGGCGTGCGGCATGCTTGCACCTGATTGGAGACCTATGAGGGGATTCGCCGCATCTGTGGCGAGAGTTACCTCGTAGATACGATGCAGGTCGGAACGGCGCAGGTAACCCGCGCTGTGGTCTCGACGAATATTCCCGCAGACCTCCACGGAAGATCCACTGATGCTTGTTCTGATCCTTGCCTATCTCGGTGGCGTACTGACCATCCTGAGTCCGTGCATCCTGCCGGTGCTGCCGTTCGTGTTCGCGCGCTCCGACCGCCCGTTCATGCGCAACGGCCTGCCGATGCTGCTCGGCATGGCGATCACCTTCGCAGGCGTGGCGACGCTGGCCGCGCTCGGCGGTGGCTGGGCGGTGCATGCCAATCAATACGGCCGTTACGTGGCGATGGTGGTGCTGGCATTTCTCGGCCTCACCCTGCTGTCGACGCACCTGGCGGAGTGGATCAGCCGCCCGTTCGTCGCTCTGGGCAACCGGCTGTCGCGACGTTCGGCGGACGAGGGCGATTCGATCTGGGGTGCCGTCGGCCTGGGCGTCGCCACCGGACTGCTGTGGGCACCATGCGCCGGACCGATCCTCGGCCTGCTGCTGACCGGTGCGGCGTTGAATGGCGCCAGCGTGCAGACCACCCTGCTGCTGCTGACCTATGCGGCCGGCGCGGCGACCTCGCTGGGCCTGGCGCTGCTGATCGGGGGCAAGCTGTTCGGCCTGATGAAGCGCTCGCTGGGCGCTGGTGAATGGGTGCGGCGCGCACTCGGCGTGCTGGTGCTGGCCGGTGTCGCGGCGATCGCGCTGGGCCTGGATACCGGCCTGCTCACCCGGGTGTCGCTGACAAGTACCGGAAGCATCGAGCAGAAACTCATCAGCGCTGTGCGTCCGGCGCCGAAGGCCGAACCGATATTGAAAGCCGGCGAAGCGTTGCCGGTGGAAGGCCATCTGCCGTCGCTGGCGGGCGCCACGCAATGGATCAACAGCGCGCCGCTGACCCGTGAATCGCTGCAGGGCAAGGTGGTGCTGGTGGATTTCTGGACCTATTCCTGCATCAACTGCATCCGCTCGCTACCGTATGTGCGTGGCTGGGCCGACAAGTACAAGGATCACGGACTGCTGGTGATCGGCGTGCACGCGCCGGAATTTGCCTTCGAGAAGGATCCGTCCAACGTGATCAAGGCGGTGAAGGCGCTGGGCGTCGACTATCCGGTCGTGCTGGATAACGACTATGCGATCTGGCAGGGATTCAACAATCAATACTGGCCGGCACACTACTTCGTCGACGCCCGCGGCCGCATCCGCAGTCACCATTTCGGCGAAGGCGATTACCGCAACAGCGAAGACACGATCCGCCAGCTGCTGACCGAAGCAGGACAGAAGAATCTTCCCGCTGGCTACGTCAGCGACGATCACGCCGGCGTCGAGGCTGCCGCATCGAGCGATCCGACCCTGTCACCGGAAACCTATGTCGGCTATGCCCGTGCGCAGAATTTCGCCGGCGGCAGGGTGGCGCACGATGATGCCCGCGACTATCGCGCGCCCGCCGTGCTCGCCACCCATCAGTGGTCGCTGGATGGCCGCTGGAACGTGCACGGCGAAAGCGCGCAACTCGAAAAATCGGGTGGCCGCATCGTCTACCGCTTTCGCGGCCGCGACCTGCATCTGGTGCTGGGCCCGGGCGGCGACGGCAAGCCGGTACGCTTCCACGTCACCATTGACGGCAGGCCGCCAGGCGCCGACCACGGCATGGACACCGATGCGGGCGGCAACGGCAGCATCACCGGCCAGCGGCTATACCAGCTCGTGCGTCAGGCCAGCGGCAGCGGCGAGCGGCTGTTCACGATCGAGTTCCTCGACCCCGGCGTGCAGGCATTTGCCTTCACGTTCGGCTGATTCACCAAGGAGATATCCCATGTCACGTATCGAAGAAACCCTCGCGATGGATCGTCGTCGTTTCCTGCGCGCAGGCATCGCCGGCGGTGCCATGCTCGCGATCGGCGCCGGACTGGTGATCCCGCGACTGTTCGCTGCCGAAAACCTTCCCGTCGGCAAGCCTGGCAATGTGCTGCTGGAAATTTTCGGTGACGATGGCCGCGACCTCGGGCCGAAGCAGGTACCGAAGCTGGTGCTCTCCGATGCGCAATGGCAGGCGCGACTGTCTCCGCCGGCGTACGAGATCATGCGTCACGATGGTACCGAGCGGGCTTTCAGTGGCGATCACGAGAAGCCCGCGGTCAAGGGCCTGTTCCGCTGCGCCGCATGCAGTACGGCGTTGTACGACGCCGCCACCGAGTTCGATTCCGGCACCGGCTGGCCGAGCTTCTGGAAACCGATCGCCGCCCGCAACGTCATCCAGAACCGCGACAGCAGCTTCGGCATGGACCGCACGGCGATCAACTGCGCCGGCTGCGACAGCCATCTCGGCCATGTTTTCGACGACGGTCCGCGACCCACCGGCTTGCGTTACTGCATGAACTCGGTCGCACTGCACTTCGTGCCGCACACCGCTGCCTGAGGCGATGTATCGGAGTTAACCTGACCGCCGATGTGACGATGTCGTCACATCGGCGGGTGCATATACTGCAGACGTCATCCACCCGCTGGAGGTTGCCTGCATGAATCGTCTGCTCCGCTCCGCCTTGGCAACACTGTCACTGGCGTCGCTTTCGCTTGCTCTTCCCGCTCTTGCGCATGCCGCCGACGGTTACGTCACTGGCAACGTCAACATGCGCGCCGGACCGGATACCAGCTACCCGCTGGTGGACCAGATTCCGGCCGGCACCCAGGTCGACGTGCAGGGCTGCACCGATGGCTGGGAATGGTGCGATGTGATCGCCTACAACAATCGCGGCTGGGTAGCCGGCAACTACATCCAGTATGACTACCAGGATCAGCCGGTGCTGCTGCCTTCGTACGGCGCCCGGATCGGCATCCCGATCGTCTCGTTCGTGATTGGCAGCTACTGGGGCGACTACTACCGCGACCGGCCGTTCTATCGTCAGCGCGAAGTGTGGTATCGCCGTCCGTTCGTGCGGCGTCCGCCGCCGCGCCCGCTGCCCCGTCCTTATCGCGGACCCATGCACGGCGGCCCAGGCTGGAACCATCCCGGCGGTCCGGGTCGGCCGGGTTTCAATCGCCCCGACCAGCGCCCCGGCCATCTGGGTCCGGTCGGTCCCGGACACGCGCTCCGACCGAGGCCCGACAATCGGCCCAACCCGGGCCGGCCGCCGCAGGGCAATCGTCCACCGCCGCGTCCGGGCAATGACGGAGCGGGCAACGGGTTTCGCCCGAATCCGGGCGTGCGTCCGAATCCCGGCAATCGCCCCAATCCCGGCAACCGGCCACAGCCGGGAAATCCGAACGTCGGCAGGCCATCCGGGATGGCCCGCCCGATGCAGGGAAACCGGCCACCTGCCCAGGCGGGCAGACCGGCTGGCGAACAGGCCAGGCCCGGCAATGGCGGAGCCAAACCGTCGGGCGACAAGAAAAAAGACCGTGACGATCGCGGCCACTAAGCGACCTGTCAATTGAACTGGTCGAAGGCGGGACGATCGCAGATCGTTCCGCCTTTTTTGCCGAGGTACGCCGGATAGTCTGTCCGTCCTGGGGAATTCGCATGCGTCGATTGCCGGTGGTTGCTGCATGGATGCTCACGCTCTTTCTGCTGACCCAGGTCCGTGCTGCCGATAGCCTCACCCAGCTTGCCGTGATCGACCGGCAGGTGGGTACCGGCGAGGTGGCCCGTTTCGGCATGGAGGTGGAGCTCAACTACACCGGCTGGCTGTATGACGAAAACACGAAAGATCACCGCGGCAAGAAGATCGACAGCTCGGCCGAGCACGGCCAGACTCTCACTTTCACGCTGGGCGCACGCCAGGTCATCGCCGGTTGGGACAAGGGCATCAGGGGCATGCGCGTGGGCGGCAAGCGCACGCTGCTGATTCCGCCGCACCTCGGCTATGGCGCGCGTGCCGTGGGCGACCTGGTGCCGCCGCATTCGTCGCTGATCTTCGATATCGAACTGGTCGGCGTCCACTGAGATTCGCAAACGCCGCGGCGCATCGATGCCCTTCCCGTAAGCGGCTGGGCGATCAATACTCCGGCATTGCATCCGACCGGCGCGTTGTTCATGACTGATCTGTTCTCTCCCGACGTACTTGCGCCGCAGACGCTCGACTACGCAATGGCCCTGCCGGCGCGCTACTACACCGACCCGCGGATGCCGGCACTGGATGCCGCGGTGGTGTTTGCACGCAGCTGGCAGCTGGTCTGCCATCAGTCGCAACTGAGCGGCGTGGGTGACCACGTGGTGACCTCGATTGCCGGACTGCCGTTGCTGATCGTGCGCAGCGACGAACTCCGCATCCGCGCGTTCCACAACGTCTGCCGCCATCGCGCCGGCCCCATCGCCAGCTGCGATGGCCGCGGCGCCACCGCCTTGCGTTGCCGCTATCACGGCTGGACCTATGGGCTCGACGGGGTTCTGCGCGGCGCGCCGGAAATGGGCCGAACGCCGGATTTCAATCCGGCCGACATCCGTCTGCCGGAAGTGCGCGTGCAGGTGTGGCAGGGGCTGGTGTTCATCGCCACCGGCGAAGCACCGCCGTTCGATGATTTCGTCGCCGGCATCGACGAAAGACTGGGGCCGGATCGTTCACTGGCCGGTTTCGAATTTCACCATCACGCCAGCTACGACGTGGCGTGCAACTGGAAGGTTTACGTCGACAACTACCTCGAGGGATATCACGTGCCGCAGATCCATCCCGGCCTGAACAGCCTGCTGGACTACCGCAGCTACATCACCGAGACGGCCGAATGGTATTCATTCCAGTTCAGCCCGCTGGAAAGCGCCGACGACCTCTACGGCAGCGGCGAGGCCTTGTACTACTTCCTGTATCCGAACGCGATGCTCAACATCCTTCCCGGCCGGTTGCAGACCAACCGCGTGTTGCCGCTGGGTGTGGATCGCTGCCGCGTCGAATTCGATTTCTACTACGCACCCGCTGCGGATCAGTCACGGCGCGCGAAAGACCTTGCCTTCAGCGATGAAGTGCAAGTGGAAGACGTGGGCATGTGCGAGGACGTGCAGCGCGGCCTCGCTTCCGGATCGTACGAAGCCGGCCGGCTGAATCCGTTGCGCGAGAACGCCGTGCATCACTTCCACGAGATGTTGCGCCGCGCTTATCGCGAGCACGCGTGAGCCACCACGCACGACCGCTGGGACTGTGGATGCTGATCGCGCTGGTGGTCGGCAACATGATCGGCTCCGGCGTGTTCCTGCTGCCCGCGGCGCTGGCGCCGTACGGTGCGGCGAGCCTGCTTGGCTGGAGCTTCACCCTCGGCGGCGCGTTGCTGCTGGCGCTGGTGTACGCGTGGCTGGCGAAGGCCGTGCGCAACCATGGCGGCGGTTACGGCTACGCGCGCAAGGCATTCGGCGATGGCGCGGGATTCGTGACTGCGTGGAGTTACTGGGTCAGCGTATGGACGGCCAACGCGGCGATCGCGGTGGCGTTCGCCGGCAGTCTGGGCGCGGTATGGCCTGCCGCCACCGCCACTCCGATACGCGGCGCCAGCTGCGCGCTCGGTGCGCTGTGGTTCTGTACCGTGGTGAATCTCGCGGGCTTGCGCGAAGCCGCGCGGCTGCAGCTCGTCGCCACGCTGCTGAAACTGGTGCCACTGATCGTGTTCGGCGTGATCGGACTGGGCTGGGTCCATGCCGGCGCCTATCGGCCGTTCAATCCGAGCGGGCAGCCACTGTTTCATGTCACCACTGCAGTCGCCGCACTGACGCTGTGGGCGCTGCTCGGACTGGAATCGGCGACCGTGCCGACCGGCGTGGTGCGCGACCCGGAACGAACGGTGCCGCGCGCCACCATCATCGGGATGCTGATCGCCGGGATCACCACGATGCTCGCCTGCACGGTGGTGATCGGCCTGCTGCCGACCGACATGCTGCGCAACTCGGCCGCGCCGATGGCCGATGCGGCGAGCCGGCTGTGGGGACCCTGGGCGGGCATCGGCATCGGCGTGGTCGCGACGATTTCGTGCTTTGGCGCGCTGAACGGCTGGGTGCTTCTGCAGGGACAGACGCCACTGGCGGCGGCACAGGATGGCGTGTTTCCAACAGCCTTTGCACGACTCGATCGACACGACACGCCGCGTTTCGGGCTGCTGCTCAGCAGCGTGCTGGCCAGCGCACTGATCATCGCCAATTACAGCCGCAGCCTGGTGGCGCTGTTCACCTTTTCGATCCTGCTTTCGACCGCCACGTGTCTGTTGCCCTACCTGATCAGCGTGCTGGCGTGGTGGCGCATCGATGCAGGTGCGGCGTTGGTGCGCAAAGTGGTAGCTTCCGGTGCGCTGCTGTACAGCGCCTGGGCATTGTTCGGCACCGGGCTGGAATCGTTGCTCTGGGGCGGCGTGCTGGTGCTCGCCGGATTACCGATCTTTCTCTGGCAACGCCTCCGCACGCGACTACGGCCACCAGCGCGCTCGTGATCGGCCAGCGATATCGGAGGCTCGATGCCGTGGCCTGCGCGTTGTGCGTAGGTAAGGTACGGCATGTCCAACCGTTCACCGGTATGTGGAACGACCCTGCGTGCCCATGCGCGGATACCTCCGGTTGACTTGGATTTGCGCGCCACCGTCGCCATCTTGTCGGCCGTGGCGCCGTGCGCGCATCCCTTGTCGGAGTTTGCCATGAATACCCCGCTGGCCATTCCCTGCCCGCACTGCGGCGCACTCAATCGCGTGCCGGCAGAACGCGTCGGCGAACATCCGAACTGCGGCCGCTGCAGGCAGGCGCTGTTCTACGGCCATCCGGTGGATCTGATCACCGCGAATTTCGACGCGGTCGCCGGCCGCGGCGACCTGCCGGTGCTGGTGGATTTCTGGGCGCCATGGTGCGGACCGTGCGTCGGCTTCGCGCCGGTATTCGTGCAGGCTGCTGGCGAGTTCGAGCCACGCGTGCGCCTGGCCAAACTGGACACCGAGGCGCAGCCGCAACTGGCCCAGCGCTTCAACATCCGCAGCATCCCCACGCTGATCATGCTGAAGCAGGGACGCGAGGTCGCGCGGCAGTCCGGTGCCTTGAACGCGGCGCAGCTGCAGCAGTTTGTGAAAAACGCACTGGCGCGCGGCTGATCTTCCCCCGCTCAGTGCTCGCACATCACAGCCTCGCCGTCGAGCGGCCCGCACCCGCCGCCTGCCAGTGCAGCCAGTCGATCACCGCGGCTACTGCCGTGCGCGGTTTCGCCTGCGGGCGCACGATCCAGTACGACGCCCCCAACGGCACGCAGAGGTCGCCAAATGGACGCATCAGGCTGCCATTCGCCACATCGTCCGATGCCAACCGGTGGCGCGCCAGCGCCACGCCCTGCCCTTGCATCGCCGCACGCAACACCAGATCGGACGAGGTATAGCGCGCGCCGCCCTGCAACGCGAGTTTCACCGGCCCATGTGCCTGCCGCCACAACTCCCATGCCGCCTGCGGGTCGCGGTCGTGCAGCAGCCGCAGACCAACCAGCTGCGCCGATTTCGACGGACGTCCAGACGTCTGCCACAACGCCGGGCTCATCACCGGGTACAGCGCATCGTCCATCAACGGCTCGGCATGCAGTTGCGGCCAAGGCCCCTGGCCCATGCGGATGGCCAGATCGATGCGACCGTCGTCCAGCGCATCCAGCCGTTGCTCCACCTGCACCGACAGCTCGATCTTGGGGTGCGCCTTTTCCAGCGCCGGCAGCCGCGGCAGCAGCCAGCGGATCGCAAACGACGGCGAGGTCGACAAGGTCACGGCGTGCGCAGGGCGGGTTTCGCGCAGCGCCGCCACCGCCTGTTCGATCTCGCGCAGACCGGCCAGCGTGGCGCGGCCCAGCGTGTCGCCCTGCGGCGTGAAGACAAGCGCGCCTCGCCCGACCGAAGCACGCAACAGCGGCACGCCAAGCCAGCGGTCCAGTTCGCCCAGATGCCGGCTCACCGATGAGTGCGCCATGCCAAGCTCGCGCGCGGCAGCGCGCACGCCACCGTGGGCATAGACCATGGCAAAGGCACGCAGCGCATTCAGCGGCAACTCGTTCATGGTCGGAATTCTAGACCATAGAATCGGCGGCGCGGACCAGTAGTCCGGTGGATCATGTCGCCACTCGACCCCTGTCGAAGGAGACATCACGATGGATCGCCTGATCGCCCTGGCAGGCCTGCTCTGCGTTGCCGCGGTCACGCCTGGCCCGAACAACCTGGTGGTGCTGCGTGCCGCGGGGCATGCGGGCATTCGCGCAGCGGTGCCGGCCATCACCGGCATCGTGCTCGGTGGCCTGCTGTTGCTCGCGATGGTGGCGACCGGTGCCGGCATCGCGTTGATGGCGCATCCATCGCTGAAACTGTGGATCGGAGCCATCGGCTCGCTCTATCTGGCCTGGCTTGGCGTGTCGCTGTGCGTCGGCGGCATGGCGCCCCGATACTCCGGCGCCACCTCGGCGGCGCCGGCCTTGCCGGCAGGCACGCTGGGCCTGATCGGTTTCCAGTTCCTCAACCCGAAGAGTTGGGTCATGGTGCTGACCGTGCTGGCGGCGCTGCCCGCAACCACCCTGCGTGACTACCTGCCGGTTGCCGGATTGTTCGTGCTGATTCCAACCCTGTGCCTGTTGCTGTGGGCCTCGCTGGGCGCATGGCTCGCACGCCGGCTGGTCCGACCTGAGTTCCGTCGCGGCGTCGACATCGTGATGGGCGTTCTGCTGGTCGCCTGCGCTTCGCTATTGCTGATTCAACCCTGATTGCCCTGTTGCCGGAGATAAACATGCCCCTTTCCAACACGCCTCCCGTCCGCCACGTGCTGTGCCTGGCCGGCAGCCTCCGCCGCGACTCGTGGAATCGGCGGCTGTTGCGCGTGGCCGCGACACAGGCCCCCGCAACGCTGCGTCTGGACGTCTGCGACGGGCTGGCTGCCGTGCCGATGTTCGACGAGGATCTGGAACAACGCGAACCCGACGGCCCCGCCGGTGTGCGTTCGCTGCGCGCCTCGATCGCTGCCGCCGACGGCCTGATCATCGCCACACCCGAATACAACCATGCCATGCCGGGCGTGCTGAAGAACGCGCTGGACTGGCTTTCGCGCGAATCTCCAGAGGGCGAGGTGCTGCTGGAAAAGCCGGTAGCCGTGCTGGGTGCCAGTGCGGGGCCGTGGGGCACGCGTCTGGCCCAGGCTTCGCTGCGGCAGGTGCTGCACACCTGCGGCGCGCTGGTCATGCCGACGCCGACCCTGTTCATCGCCAACGCCGCCGGCCGCTTCGATGAAAAAGCCGCGCTGGCCGATCAGTCCACCGGACAATCGCTGCGACGCTTCGTGCTGGCCTTCGAACAGTGGATGGCGCGTGTCGCGCCGGCGCTCGCCGGGCCGCAAGCCGGGTTGACGATCGCGCACTGATCGCAGGCGCTGCACCCGCACCCCGCCACCCATGCCGTTACGCACACTCTCGCCTGCCGCTACAACACGCTGAGCTGCGAAGTGGACAAGTTATGACATGAGGACGACGACGCGCGCGACGGCTCGGTGTCGCAGCTGCGCGAGTCGGTGGCAAACGACCCGGGTCTGCGTGTGCTGATCGCGCACGGTTGGGACGACTTGTCGTGTCCGTTCATGGCGTCGGTGCTTATCGTCGACCAGATTGCCCGCGATGGGCGACCCCGGCCGCGTACAAGTGAAGGAATATGCGGGCGGCAACATGTTCTACGCCCGACCGGACAGCCAGGCGGCGTTGACCGCCGACGTGAAGGCGCTCTACGCGGTCAAGTGACGACACGATTTTCTCAGCGCGCAACGCTGCTCGCGCGCACGAGGTATTGCACGCTGAACATCTGCTGCGGATCGGTCCAAACCCGCAACACCGCCAGACCCGCCCTGGCTGCAAGCGCGGCGAAATCATCCAGCGAATACTTGCAGCTGTATTCGACCTGGATCGCCTCGTCGTCGCGGAACCCGATATTTGCGCGCCCCACCTTCACCTGCTGCGCGTGGCGACTGACGATATGCGTTTCGATGCGCCCGGCCATCGGGTTGTAGTGGGCGCGATGGGCAAACGCCGAAAGATCGAAGTTGCTGCCGATCTCGCGGTTCAACCGGGTCAGCATGTTGAGGGTGAATTCGGCGGTCACGCCCGCGGCGTCGTTGTACGCCGCCTCGATCAGTGCGGCATCTTTTTTCAGATCCACGCCGATCAGGATGCCACCGGCATCGCCCATTTCGTTGCGCATCTTGCGCAGCAAAACGGTTGCCTCGCGATTCTCGAAATTGCCGATCGTCGAACCCGGAAAGTACAGCACGGTGCGGCGCGGCGCGCGCGGCGAAATCGGCAGGCGCAACGGCTTGGTGAAGTCCGCGCACAGCGGCTGCATCGGCAGTCGCGGGAACTCGCCGGTGAGCCGTTCGACGCTCTCACGCAACGGTTCCGGCGAAATCTCCACCGGCACATACGCTACCGGCTCATGCAGGTGCTGCAGCAGGATGCGGGTCTTGCGCGCGTTGCCACTGCCGTATTCGACCAGCCGCACATCGCTGCCGAGGACATCGGCGATGCTTTCCGCGTGCTGGTCCATCAGCGCGATTTCGCAGCGCGTAAGGTAATACTCCGGCTGCTCGCAAATCCGGTCGAACAGGTCGGAGCCGCGCTCGTCGTAGAACATCCACGACGGCAGCCGTTTGGGTTTCAGCGCCAGACCGTGCAACGCCACTTCAAGCAGTTCGCTGGCAGGCGGCTGACGATCATCATCGCCGAGGCCGGAAACTTGTGCATTCATCGGTCGTATCCGAGTCTCAGGCCGGCAAATTGCCAGCGTGCGTGGGGTGGAAAGAAATTGCGGTAGCTGGCGCGCAGATGCTGACGCGGCGTTGCGCAGGATCCGCCGCGCAGGATCCACTGGCCATTCATGAATTTGCCGTTGTACTCGCCGAGCGATCCCGGCAGCGGCTGGAATCCCGGATAGCTGACGTAGGGTGAGGCAGTCCATTCCCAGACATCGCCGATCATCTGCAGCAGGCCGTCTCCCGGGGAGGTGGCGCGCGGATGAAAACGCTGCGCCTCCTGCAGGTTGCCGTCGATTTCGACAGCCTGCGCCGCGCACTCCCACTCCGCTTCGGTGGGCAGTCGTGCGCCGGCCCAGCGTGCGAACGCGTCAGCCTCGAAATAGCTGAGATGGCAGACGGGCTCGTGCGGCTGGATTGCGCGTACCCCGGCCAGGGTGAATTCACTGTCGAGATCGTCCTGCCAGTAGAGCGGGCGCTCCCAGCCCTCGCGTTGCACGGTGGTCCAGCCATCGGACAGCCACAGTCCCGGTTCGCGATAGCCACCCTCGCGCACGAATGCCAGATATTCCGCGTTGGTCACCGGCCGATTGGCCAGCGCATGCGGTTGCAGATAGGTGCGATGCCTCGGCGTCTCGTTGTCGAAGGCAAAACCATCCCCTCGATGGCCGATCTCGACGACACCCTCACGTCCTATCACTCGACGCAGCGGGACGGGAGTGGTCTGATTCGACGCGGCCAGCGGTGGCCCATAGGCTGGCCGCAACGGATTGCACCAGAACGCATGCTTGATGTCCGTCAGCAGCAATTCCTGGTGCTGCTGCTCATGTTGCAGGCCGAGTTCGACCAGCGCGAGCAACTCCGGATCGCCATCGACGAGCAACAGTTCGCCTACCGCGTCATCAACGTAATTGCGGTAGTCGCGCACTTCGTCCAGCGAGGGTCGCGACAGCAGTCCGCGCTGTGGCCGTGCATGCATCGGGCCGACCGACTGATAATAGGAGTTGAACAGGTACAGCCAAGCTGCATCGCGTGGCTGATAAGTCGGATCGCGAGCCAGCACGAACTGTTCGAAAAACCAGCTGGTATGCGCCAGATGCCACTTGCCTGGACTGGCGTCCGGCATCGACTGAACCAGCATGTCCTCGGCACTGAGCCCTGCACACAGGGTCGCCGTCTGCTGCCGAACCTGACGGAATCGCTGCACTGCCTGTGCCAGGACCGAAGCCTGCTGGATCCTCATCTCAACCTGCTCGTCATGGCGTCTTCCGTGGGGACGCTGCGGGGAATTCACTGGAAAACATGCCGTAAAGCATGCCGTGCCATCCGTTCAGATCGTGTGATATCGCTGGACGTCGGCTGCGTCTGATCTTCGCCTGGACGCAGGCACTGGCCGACCCGCAGATTCCGTGATCGAATCAGGTTTGCACATCAGCCAGATGAGGTAATCCCATGAAAATGATCGTCGGCACCCTGTTGCTTGCACTGGCTATCGGGGCCGCCGGTGCGACTCGAGCCGTGGATGGGCCGATTCCGCACGCGCAACTCAAGTCGGCCGACTGCATCGATACCTCGCAGATCAACGACTGGCGCATCGTCGATGAGCGGACCGCCATCGTGCGCACCGGACCCAAACACTATCTGGTGACATTGCAAAGCGCCTGTCCCCAGTTGAGTCACCCACCCGGACTGATCTTCAACAGCCGCTCGAATGCGGGCGCCGGTCAGGGCCGCATCTGCGGAGGGATCGGAGAAACGGTGCATACGCGTGGAAGGCCCGCCTGTGCGATCCAGTCGGTCAGCATCATCGACAAGACCCGGTTCAACCAGCTTGGCGTCGACGCCAAGCGATACAACGGTGGCAACAGGTCGCCCGCACATTGAGCCAAACGTGATCCGTCTGAAACGAAAGAGCCCGGCAGTGCCGGGCTCTTTCTTCCATCAGACCTGCCAGACAGTTCAGTTGCCGTCGTCGTAGCCGTCGTCACGCACGTAGCGCGTCTGCGACGAATCGTCATAGACCGTGCGCGTCTCGACGACTCGGCGCTGCACGACCGGCGGGCCATCCTCGTAGACGACGCCCGGCTGGCTGTAGACCACCGGCGGACCGTAGTAGACCGGTGCCGGGCGGAATGCATCGGCTACCAGACCGACCACCGCACCCGTCACGATCGCACCCGCGATCCAGCGACCGCCGCTCCAGTGGCCGCCTCGACCGTAGTAGCCACCTCGGCCGTAGTAGCCGCCGCCATGGCCGTACCCGCCGTGATAGCCGCCGCTGTAACCGCCATGATTTCCATGACCGCCCCAGCCGTTCGCAGATGCGCTCAGTGGCATGGCCACTGCCGCCGCGACTGCCAGACTGATGGCTGCCAGTTTTCCCGCACCACTGAATCGCTTGATCATGATGTTTCTCCGTTGTGCGGGAGTGATGCTCGACTGATCACGCTTAATATGGACTGAAGGGTTTACTTTTTGATCCGTGCCGTATCCCAGGGATTGATCCCCGCTTCAGCCTTGCGTCGCCGCAGCAGCCAGCAACTGTGGATATCGGCACGACGAACGAAATCGAACGGGATGCTCGGTGCGGTCCAGTCCTCGATCTCGAAACGCTGCTCGAGTTCGACGCGGTCAAGTTTGAAGCGACGGAAATTGTTCGAGAACACGATGACGCCATCGCGCGTCAGGCGTTCGTTGCAGGCATCCAGCAACTTCACGTGATCGCGTTGCACGTCGAAGTCGTCCGCGCGCTTGGAGTTTGAAAACGTCGGCGGATCGACAAAAATCAGTCCGTAGTGGCCGCGGTCGCGCGACAGGAATTCCAGCGCATCGAACTGCATCAAACGATGGCTGGAACCGCTGAATCCGTTCAGTGCGAGGTTGCGCGAAGCCCACTCCAGATAGGTGGCGGACAGATCCACGCTGGTGGTTTCCAGCGCGCCACCGGCCGCTGCATGCACGCTGGCGGTGGCGGTGTAGGCAAACAGGTTGAGAAAACATTTCCCCGCGGCCAGCTCGCTCACTTTCGCGCGCACCAGGCGGTGATCGAGAAACAGGCCGGTATCGAGATAGTCGGTGAGGTTGACCAGGAACTTCAGACCACCCTCTTCCACCTCGATGAACTGGTTGCGCTGGTCGAGCTGTCCGTATTTCGAGCCACCCTTGCCGCGTTCACGCGTCTTGATCGCGATGCGCTCGCGCGGCACGCCGAATACCTGTCCCGCGACACGGGCTATCTCGCGCAGGCGCAAGCGTGCGATGTCGGCGGGCACATCGGCGGGCGCACGGTACTCCTGGATGTGCAGATGATCGTCGCCGTTCGTATCGCCGTAGACGTCGATGGCCGCGGCGTACTCGGGCAGATCCTGGTCATAGGCGCGCCAGCAGTGAACGCCTTCGCGCGCCAACCGCTTGCGCAGATGCTTGCGATTTTTCTCCAGCCGGTTTTCCAGCATTTTCGCACCGGCGGAAAGCGGCTTCGGATCGCGCGGTGCTTCATCGCGCTGCTTCAGATCGAAGGTCAGCAGCACGGTTTCCAGCGCGCCGTTGTAGAGCGCGTAACGCTTGTCCGCGTGCAACTGCATCGCCCGACCCAGCTCGACGTCGCCCGCCAGCACAGCCGCGCGCCAGCCGGTGAAACGAGTGCGCAAGGCGTCGCCCACCGAACGATACAGCTTCGGCATCTCCGCGCGTTCGCCCAGCCGCTCGCCGTAGGGCGGATTGGTGATGACCAGGCCGTAGTCGGTGCCGGGCGGTGGCGCGGCATGGGTCACGTCCTGCCTGTCCAGCGTAAGGAAACCCGCGACGCCGGCTTCCTGCGCATTGCGTTTGGCCGTCTGAATCATGCGCGGGTCGGCATCGCTGCCGAAAAAGACGCTACGCAATCCGCGCAGGCCGGTTTCGGCGCGCTGCGTGGCTTCGTCGAGCAGGCCGCGCCACAGCGCGATGTCGTGCTGCTGCCAGCCGAGGAAACCGAAGTATTCACGACGCAGGCCCGGCGCGACATCGGCGGCCATCAGCGCCCCTTCGATCAACAGCGTGCCCGAGCCGCACATGGGGTCGAGCAGCGCGCCGCCGGCCGCATGGACTTCCGGCCAGCGTGCACGCAGCAGCATCGCTGCGGCGAGGTTTTCCTTCAGCGGCGCCTCACCCTGCACTTCGCGCCAGCCGCGGCGATGCAGCGGTGAGCCGGCCAGATCCAGCGACAGCGTGGCGCGATCGCGGCGCAGCCGCAGGTTGATGCGCAGGTCGGGTTCGTCGGTGTCGATGCCGGGCCGGTTGCCGTCGCGCTGGCGGAACTGGTCGACCACCGCATCCTTCACGCGCAGACCAATGAACTGGCTGTGGGTAAGCTTGCTCATCGCGGTACCGGCATCCACCGCGAAGGTCGCATGTGCCGCAAGGTGCTGGCTCCAGTCAGTTTCCTGCACGCCACGGTAGAGTGCGTCATCGTCGGCCGCGTCGAATTCCGCCAGTGGCAACAGGATGCGACTGGCCAGCCGTGACCACAGGCAGGCGCGATAGGCGGTTTCCAGCGTGCCGGAAAAGTGCGCGCCCGCCAGTGCCTCGCGCACATCGCTGGCACCGATCGCGATCAGCTCGTCGCGCAGAAGGTATTCCAGACCTTTCGGACAGGTGGCGAAATAGTGGCTCATGCGGAGGCAGCCATCTGATCGAGCATGTATCGAAACTGCACGACAATCGTGTCCATGCTCGACATCAGCCGGTGATCGTCATCCAGCACCAGCAGCGGCAACCTGCGCCGCGCGGCAAATGCATGCACGCCCGGCAACGGGCAGACCTCGTCGCGCCAGCCATGGATCAGCAGCGTCGGCACACCGGCGCGCAAATCGAACGCCCGCGCGTAACCGGGAATGGCGCTCGGTGTCGCCAGCAGCAGCAGCCCGGCAACCGGTACGTCCAGCGACACCAGTCCGGAGACAAACGCGCCCATGCTGGATCCGACCAGCAGCGGGGGTACAGCCAGCGCCTCGACCGTGGCGCGCAGTCGGGCGACGCGCGGGGCGACCGAGCCGGCATGACCGCGCGCATCGTCGTCACGGTAGTCCGGCCGCTGTGTCTGCCAACCCAGCGACTCGGCCAGTGCGGCCAGTGCGCTGACTTTGGTGGCTTCGGGGCTGGAATCCGAGCCGTGGGAAAGAATGATCTGGCCGCGCATGGCGGTCTCCAATAGAACTGCAGTGGCAAGGCCGGCATGGTAACAGGCGACGTTTCCGGGCTGACCTGCTCATGCGAGACTGCGCGCATGTCCCTGCTCATCCACGACCAGCCACTTTCCTATGTGGAACGATTGCCGCAGCGTGCCGCCAGTGCCGTCGAGCTGGTGGTGATTCATTGCACCGAGCTGCCGGACATGCGCATGGCGCGCGAATATGGCGAACGCCCCTTGCATGACGACGGCAGCGGCAACAGCGGTCACTATTACGTCGATCGGGATGGCGCGATCCATCGCTTCGTCCCTGGCACGCGGATTGCGCATCATGTGCGCGGTCGCAATCCGAATTCGATCGGCATCGAGCTGGTCAATCGCGGACGCTATCCGCACTGGTGGGATTCGCGACACCAGCAGATGACCGAGGCGTATCCCGCCATGCAGATCGACGCATTGCGCGAGCTGCTGCGCCGGTTGCGTCACGATTTCCCGAACCTGAAGCAGATCGCCGGTCACGAAGATCTGGATACCGCGATGATGCCGGCCAGCGACGATCCTGCGCTGGAAATCCGTCGCAAGCTCGATCCGGGCGTGATGTTTCCATGGTCCGAGGTGCTGGCCGACAGCGGGCTGGAACGCATTGGCACGCGCTAGATTCCGACGCGCGGCCACTATAATCGCGCCTTCGTCATCGCACCGGATTCATTCCATGTCACCCAACCACGTCACCGAACTGGTCGAGCTACTGCAGCTTGAACGGCTGGAGGACAACCTGTTCCGCGGCCAGAGCCGCGACATCGGCACGCGTTTCGTATTCGGCGGCCAGGTGCTCGGGCAGGCGCTGGCTGCCGCCCAGGGAACCGTGGATCCGCTGCGCGAGGCGCATTCGCTGCACGCGTATTTTCTGCGTGCGGGCGATATCGATGCACCGATCGTCTACAGCGTCGAGCGCACCCGCGACGGTGGTTCGTTCTCGTCGCGACGGGTGGTGGCGATCCAGCACGGTCAACCGATCCTGAATGGGTCGATCTCGTTCCAGGTGCCCGAATCTGGCGTGGAGCACCAGACCTCGATGCCCGAAGTGCCGGCGCCGGAAGATGTCGAGCCGCTGCCGCCGCTGCCACCCGAGGAACTGGCGCGGCTGCCGGTGAAACTGCAGCGCTGGCTGGGCATCGATGGTCCGTTCGAGTTTCGCCAGGTATGGCCACGCGACGAACGCCATCCGGCGAAGCGTCCGCCGATCCAGCACATCTGGTTCAAGCTGACCTCGCCGATCGACGATTCGGCGAACCTGCATCGCGCCCTGCTCGCCTACGCATCGGATTTCCATCTGATCGGTACGGCAACCTTGCCGCACGGCATTTCCTACCTCACGCACAACGTGCAGATGGCCAGTCTCGATCATGCGCTGTGGTTCCATCGTCCGTTCCGGGTCGACGAGTGGCTGCTGTACTCGTTCGACAGCCCGACCGCACAGGGCGGGCGTGGACTGGCACGCGGACAGATCTTCAGTCGCGACGGAAGGCTGGTGGCCTCCACCGCGCAGGAAGGCCTGATCCGTCTGCGGCAACCACACCAGCAGGCCGGGTAGACTGTCCGCATGCGCCAGATCTATACCTCGCCCCGCCAGGAAAACATCGACGCCGTGGTCGCCCTGATGGCCGAGCACGGCATCGCGGCCACCGTCGCCAACCGATCCAACTACAACCGGCCGACGTGGCAACGTTTCAGCTACACGCAGCGACGGGACAATCGCGACAGCTGGGCGCAGGTATGGATCAGCAGCGCCGACGACTACGCGCGAGCGCGTACGCTGTTGCGCGACATCGGCATCGAACCGGTGGTGCGCCATGGCGATGAGCTGGCCGCGGCGCGCAGCAAGTCGCCGATCGTCCAACGCGAGCACACGGTCAGGCGCGTGCGCCGGATCGTGCTGATCGCCGTGCTTGCCGCGTTCGCGATGGTGGTGCTGCGCTACTTGCACGTGGTCTGACGCCTGCTCCAGGTGCCGCGCCCGCCATGCAGGCATAGAATCGCAGGATGCGCTCCGACCCTGTCCGTCTGTTCCAGACCTTGCCCCATGCGTGCGGCTACTATGCCGAACGCACCGCGCAGAATCTGGTCATCGATCCGGCTGCGCCCCAGCTCGACCAGCTGTACGGCCCGGCACTCGAACGCGGCTTCCGGCGCGCCGGCGGTCACCTGTATTTTCCGCACTGCCCGCAATGCCGGGCCTGTACGCCGTGTCGCGTCGACGTCGCGAACTTCGAGCCGGATCGCGCGCAACGGCGCTGCCTGAAACGCAACGCGGATCTCGTTGTCAGCGAATCAATTCCCGGCTACAACCGCGAACGCCATGGCCTGTACGAACGCTATCTGCAAAGTCGGCATGCTGGCGGCGGCATGGACGATGCGGAAGCCAGCGACTTCCGCCGCTTCCTCACCGCGCCCTGGAGCCCCACGCTGTTCCTGGAGTTGCGCCTGGGTGAGCGGCTGCTCGGCGTCGCCGTTACCGACGTCTGCCTCAACGGCATTTCAGCCGTCTATACGTTCTACGATCCCGCCGAAACGGCACGCAGCCTGGGCACCTACGCGATCCTGCAACAAGTCGAACTGGGCCGCCGCCGCGGCATTCCATGGCTGTATCTTGGCTTCTGGATCGACGGGCATCCGAAGATGGATTACAAGCGGAAGTTCAAGCCGCTGCAGACACGGACAGCCGAGGGCTGGGCCGTGATGGCGTAAGCAGCGACGTGCGCAGCTCACCCCAAAGGGCTGACCGGAAGATTGGCAGGCACGTTCAACGTGGCGATCACCATCACGGCTTCGCCATCTGTGGATACGGATACAGCTTCTCCAGCGGTACCGACATCCCGTCGTCACCCACCACGCGACAATGCTTCCGATTGAGCTGACGCGGCTCGCTGACACCGCAGCTGTGCGCGATGATGCCGACTTCCTTCATCACGTTCGTGGCGTAGTGGT
>JBDTZX010000001.1:0-2531 GCA_040004895.1 Rhodanobacter sp.
GGCAGCAACCCGCCCATGCCCGGTTTGGCGCCCTGGCCCAGCTTGATGCTGACCATCTTCACCTGTGCATGAGCGCAGATCGCCAGCAGCTTGTCGTCGTCCAGTCTTCCATCCGGCGTGCGCACACCGTACTTCGCGGTGCCGATCTCGAAGATGATGTCGCAGCCGCCTTCCAGGTGATAGGGCGCCAGGCCACCTTCGCCGGTGTCCATCCAGATGCCTGCCTTGGCGGCGCCGCGTGACAGCGCGCGCACCGCCGGCGCGGACAGCGCACCGAAGCTCATCGCCGAGATATTGAAGAACGGTGCGTGGCTGTATGGCTGGCGCGCGTGCGGACCGATCGTCACCGGCACCGGCTTGACATGATCCATGCCGAGATCCGGAAACGGCGCGTTGACGAAGAAAGGCACGCCCTCGCCGCGCAGGTCGCGGCTGGAACCGAACGCGCTGGTGTTGTCGACATTCTTCGCCGCGCGATAGACCCAGGTGCGCTGCGCGCGATTGAACGGCATCTCTTCGCGATCGCTGGAGTACAGGTACTGGCGAAAGAACTCGCCCAGGTGCAGAAACCAGTAGCGGAAATGCCCTATCACCGGAAAGTTGCGCAATACCGAATTGGCCGTCTGGTTGCGGTCGACCAGCCACGTCACCAGCACCACCACCAGCACGATCGTCAGCAGCAGCAGGAAGAACGCCACGCCCAGTTCCACCACCACGACCATCCAGTGTGCAAATCCGCTCGGTTCCATCGTGTCATCCCCTGGTTGCTGCTGTCGTGGTGTGCACCATCCGCCTGCCTGCGGTCCTGTCGCGTGGTGCCTCTGTGTGCAACTACAACTCTATGCGCAGCCGCTTCGCCGCGCGGACAGCCTTGGCGACCGCCGCCTCGATGTTTTCCGCGCGCGCCAGCGTCACCGCCATGCGGCGGCGGCCACGGACGGCCGGTTTGCCGAAGATGCGCAACTGCGTATCCGTTTCGGCCAGCGCATCGGCAACGTGATGGTAGCGCGGCGCCACACCATCGCCTTCGACCAGCACCGCGCATGAGGCGGACGGGCCGTGCTGATGAATCGCCGGAATCGGCAACCCGAGAATCGCCCGCACATGCAGCGCGAACTCGGACAGATCCTGCGAGATCAGCGTGACCAGGCCGGTATCATGCGGTCGCGGACTGACTTCGGAAAAAGTCACCGCGTCACCGTTCACGAAGAATTCCACGCCGAACACGCCCCAGCCGCCGAGCGCGCCGGTGACTGCCGCCGCCTGGCGTTGAGCTTCGGCCAGCGCGGCGTCGCTCATCGGCTGCGGCTGCCACGACTCACGATAGTCGCCGTCTTCCTGGCGATGACCGATCGGCGCGCAGAAGCTGACACCATCGACGTGGCGCACGGTGAGCAGGGTGATTTCATAGTCGAAGTCCACGAAACCCTCGACGATCACCCGGCCCTTGCCCGCGCGGCCGCCCGACTGCGCGTAATCCCAGGCGTGCTGCAGATCGTCCGCACCGCGCACCACGCTCTGACCCTTGCCGGAGGAACTCATCACCGGCTTGATCACGAACGGATAGCCGATCGACGCGGCCGCTTCGCGATATCGGGTTTCGTCGTCGCAGAAACGGTACGGCGAGGTCGGCAGTTTCAGTTCCTCCGCGGCGAGCCGGCGGATGCCTTCGCGATCCATCGTCAGCCATGCGGCGCGTGCGGTCGGGATCACCCGCAAGCCTTCCAGTTCCATCTCGATCAGCGTCGGTGTGTGGATCGCCTCGATTTCCGGTACCACAAGATCCGGCGTCTCCAGTTCGATCACCGCGCGCAATGCCTTGCCGTCCAGCATGTCGATCACGTGACTGCGATGCGCAACCTGCATCGCCGGCGCGTTGGCATAGCGATCCACCGCAATAACCTCGACCGCAAAACGCTGCAGCTCGATCGCCACTTCCTTGCCGAGCTCGCCCGAGCCCAACAGCAGCACGCGCAGCGCGTGATGGGAATGCGGCGTAGCGAATGGCTTCATCCAGCTCTCCGGGTAAAGACGCGATTGTAATCGGCACATTCGCACCATCGACTCGCCTGCAGGAAATTTCCGCCTTGTGATCTATTGCATGTGATATCTTTTTGATATCTAATTGGCAAATCCAAGGGAGGCGAGGTCATGAACGAGCGCAAGGGTTTTTCAGTTTCCGGTATTCCGTTTCTGTTCTTTCTGCTGCTGCTGGCGCTGGCTGGCGGCTGGCTGTACTACCAGACCGCGCTGACCCAGCTGCCGATGTACGCGGTGCTGGGCATGCTGATCCATGCCGGCGTGGCGATCATGCTGAAGGGACTGTTCCAGGTCGCGCCGAACGAAGGTCAGGTGCAGCAACTGTTCGGCAAGTATGCCGGCACCGTAAGACAGGAAGGCTTGCGCTGGACCAACCCGTTCTACAGCAAGCAGCGTCTGTCGCTGCGCGTGCGCAATTTCGAGAGCGGCAAGCTGAAGGTCAACGACAACGATGGCAACCCGATCGAGATCGCCGCGGTGGTGGTGTGGCA
>JBDTZX010000288.1:0-2520 GCA_040004895.1 Rhodanobacter sp.
CAGGACATCGTGGTCACCGGTGTGGTTGACGACCTGCCGCTGGTGCGCAGCGATGGCAGCCGTTTCGATTTCCGCGTGCAGCACGCCGAAGCGGACGGAAAGTCCGTCGTGCTGCGTGGTCGCGTGACGGTGTCGTGGTACGACAATGCCCCACCGATACCCACGTGTTCGCACTGGCAACTGCTGCTGCGGCTGAAGCGGCCGCGCGGCATGATCAACCCCGGTGGTGCGGACAGCGAACGTTCGGCGCTCGAACGCGGCATCGTCGCCACCGGCTACGTGCGCGACGATGTCGACAACCGGCAACTGTCTGCCGCGCACTGGTGCATCGACGGCGTGCGCGACGCAATCGCCCGTGGCATCGCCGCGCGCGTGCATGATCCGCACGACGCCACCTTGCTGCAGGCGTTTTCGGTCGGCGACACGCGCGGCCTCGACCAGCAGGACTGGGAAGTGGCGCGTGCGAATGGCGTATCGCACCTGATCGCCATCTCGGGTTTCCATGTCGGTGTCGCGGCGGCGTTCGGCGTGTGGCTGGCGATGCTCGGCTACTGGCTGTGGCCGCGCATCGGACTGCGTCTGCCGCGCGTACAGGCGCAGGCAGCCGCTGCGTTGCTGGCGGCCGGTATCTACAGCGCGCTGGCCGGGTTCGGCTTGCCGACGGTGCGCACCCTGCTGATGATCGCGGTGGTGGCGCTGGCGCGCTGCAGCCGGCGCAGCGGCGGGGGTGCGCAATCGCTGGTGTTGGCGCTGGGCGCGATCCTGCTGGTCGATCCACTCGCCGTGCTGGCAGCGGGTTTCTGGCTTTCATTCATCGGCGTGTCGTTTCTGATGCTGTGCCTGCAGTCACGCGGCGGTGGCTGGCGCGCCTTCGTGCATGAGTTGTCGGCGGGTCAGCTGGTGATGACGGTGGCGTTGCTGCCATTGAGCCAGTGGTTTTTTGGCCAGGCCTCGCTGGTCGGTGCGTTGTCGAATCTGATCGCGGTGCCGTTGGTCAGTTTCGTGATCGTGCCGTGTGCGCTGCTCGGCACGTTGCTGCTCGGGCTGTGCCCACCACTGGCCGCACCGGTGTGGTGGCTGGCTGCGCAATTGACGCATGCGCAATGGTGGCTGCTCGAACGGATGGCGAACTGGCCAGGCGCGCACTGGTATCTGCCGGCCGTGCAGCCGTGGGCGCTGCTGCTGGCCCTGCTGGGCGCGCTGTGGCTGTTCATGCCGCGCGGATTGCCGCTGCGCTGGCTGGGCATGTTGTTGTTCCTGCCGCTGCTGCTGCCACCGCGACAGCAACCCGCCGAGGGCGACTTCGAGGTATGGGTGCTGGATGTGGGGCAGGGTTTGTCGGTGCTGTTGCGGACGCGTGATCATGCCCTGCTGTATGACGCCGGTGCCCGCTTTCCCTCCGGCTTCGACCTCGGCGAGGCGGTCGCGTTGCCGTCGATCCACGCGCTGGGAATCGCCCGGCTCGACGTGCTGATGATCAGCCATGGCGACAACGACCATGCCGGTGGCGCCACGGCGGTCGCGGCGGCCTTTCCGCTGGCGGTTCGCTACGCGGGCGAACCCGCGCGCATGCGGGTGCCGATGCAGCAATGCGTGGCTGGCCAGGCGTGGCAGTGGGATGGCGTGCATTTTCGCGTGCTGAGTCCGGCGCGCGGCGAAGGCGATCGCGACAACGACAGCTCCTGCGTGTTGCTGGTCGAAGGCCGTGGCGGACGCCTGCTGCTGACCGGCGACATCAGTTCGAACATCGAACCGCAGGTTGCCGCCGCCCTCGCGCCGGGTTCGGCACCGGTACTGCTGGTACCGCATCACGGCAGCAAGACGTCCTCCAGCGCGGTCTTCATCGCGGCCGTGCAACCATCGCTGGCGGTGGTGTCGGCCGGCTGGCGCAATCGATTTGGCCATCCGAAACCCGAAGTGCTGGAGCGCTACCTGCAGGCGCATGTGCCGCTGCTCAATACTGCCGACAGCGGTGCCATCGAACTGGCTTTCGCCGGTGCCGGGCCGCCCCGCCAGGTGGCGCGCTGGCGCCTTTCCAGTCGCCGCTACTGGCGGGAATGAAACGCAAGGGATGATCGTGCCGGTCGCGGCGAAATGGAATCGCCGCATGCAAGCTTTCGCTGCCGGGTGCCTGCCATCGTGTTGCCTGCACGCGCCTGCACGATTGCCAAGCACCTCGCGGAACCGCCGGACGGGGCTGGTATGATGCGCTTCCTTGATGGCAAGGCTGGAGTCGAGCGTGCTGGAAATCCTGATGGCTGGCGGCTGGGCGATGGTGCCCATCCTGATCTGCTCCGCGGTCGCGCTGGCGATCGTGCTGGAGCGTTGCTGGACGCTGCGCCGGAAATCGGTCCTGCCGCCGGGGCTGAGCGACGAGGTGCGCGAATGGGCGCGCTCGGGCCAGCTCGATCCGACCCATCTGCAGGCGCTGGGCAGCGGCTCGCCGCTCGGTGAACTGCTGGCCTCGGCGCTGGCGGTGCGCAACCAGCCGCGCGAACTGATCAAGGAACGCATCGAGGA
>JBDTZX010000386.1:0-8395 GCA_040004895.1 Rhodanobacter sp.
CTATTCCACCGTCACCGACTTGGCCAGGTTGCGCGGCTGATCGACGTCGGTGCCGCGCAGGACGGCAACGTGATAGGCCAGCAGCTGCAGCGGCACGGTGAATACCGCCGGAGCGATGAAACTGCCGCCGGATTCCACCCGCAGCATGGTGCCGTGACTGGCCATGTCGTCCATGCCGGCGGCGCCGTCGGCGAAGACGATCAGACGACCGCCCCGCGCGCGCACTTCCTGCAGGTTCGACTTGAGCTTGTCCAGCAGCGGTCCGTTCGGCGCCACCGCCACCACCGGCATGTTCTCGTCGACCAGTGCCAGCGGTCCGTGCTTGAGTTCGCCGGCGGGATACGCCTCGGCGTGGATGTAGGAAATTTCCTTGAGCTTCAGCGCGCCTTCCAGTGCCACCGGATACTGCACGCCTCGGCCGAGGAACAAGGCATGCTGGCGATGGATGAATTCAGCGGCCAGCTCGATGATCGCCGGCTCCAGCTTCAGCGCGTTTTCGATCGCCCGCGGCAGGTGCTGCAGTTCCGCGCACAGCGCCGCGTAACGTTGCGGATCGAGCCCGTTGCGCCGGGCCAGTTCAAGCGCCAGCAGGGCCAGGCCGGCCAGCTGGGTGGTGAACGCCTTGGTCGAGGCCACGCCGATTTCCGGGCCGGCGCGAGTCATCAGTTTCAGATCTGCCTCGCGTACCAGCGAGGATTCCGGCACGTTGCAGATCGCCAGCGTGCCGAGGTAGCCGCGGCGGCGTGATTCGCGCAACGCTGCCAGCGTGTCGGCGGTTTCGCCGGACTGCGAGATCGCCACGAACAGCGTGTCGGCCGGCACCACGATCTCGCGATAGCGGTATTCGCTGGCCACTTCCACGCTGACCGGCAGGCGCGCGTATTCCTCGATCCAGTACTTGGCGACCACGCCGGCGTGGTAGCTGGTGCCGCAGGCGATGATGTGCAGACCGCGGGTTTTCTGCAGCAGCGCATCGCTGTCGATGCCGAAGATGTTCGGCAACACGCCATGCGGGCCGATGCGTGCTTCCAGCGTGTCGGCCACCGCGCGCGGCTGCTCGAAGATTTCCTTCTGCATGTAGTGGCGGTATTCGCCGCGCTCGACCGCGTCGGACGACAGCTCGCTCTCGTGCACCGCGCGTTCCACCGGCGTGCCGTCCAGGCCGAACACCTGCACGCTGTCTCGGGTGATCTCTACGACATCGTCCTCGTCGAGATAGAGCATCTTGTTGGTGACCTGGATCAGCGCCTGCGCGTCCGAACCGAGAAAGTTCTCGCCGATGCCGACGCCCACCAGCAACGGTGCTCCGCGACGCGCGCCCACCACACGCCCTGGTTCGTCGCGGCTGATCACCGCAATTGCATAGGCGCCTTCGAGTTCGCGTACCGTCGACAGCACAGCCTCGCGCAGACTCAGGCCGGTGTCGATCCGGCGGTCGATCAGCGCCGCCATCACTTCGGTGTCGGTTTCCGAGGTGAAGACATGACCACTCGCCTGGAGCTCCCTGCGCAGGTTGACGTAGTTCTCGATGATGCCGTTGTGCACGATCGCCACCCGGCCCGCCACGTGCGGATGCGCATTGGCTTCGTTCGGCACGCCATGCGTGGCCCAGCGCGTGTGTGCGATGCCGGTGCCGCCCGGAAACGGATCGGCCAGGTACAGTGCTTCCATCTCGCGCACTTTTCCCTTGGCCCGCACGCGCCGGATTTCGCCCTGTTCGAGGACGGCCAGCCCCGACGAGTCGTAGCCGCGATATTCCAGCGCCTTGAGGCCGGCGATCAGCAGCAGTGCAACGTCACGTTGGGCCGCGGCAGCAACAATTCCACACATGGCAAGACATCCTTGATGAATTCGAAAACACGACCCGCCACAAGCGGCCACTCGACGAACGCACGTTACCGCGAACACCCGCCGTGCAACATCGGCCATTCGTTGCAGCCGATGGTTCGGCTGCTTAGTTCACCTTGCGCCGCAGATAGTTCAACAGGTCAATGCGCGTGATCAGGCCGAGGAACTGCTCACCGTCCATCACGATCGCCACATGACCGCGTTCGAAAACCGGCAGCAACGCCTCGATCGGTTCACCGACCATCAGCATCTGCAGGTTGGCCATCATCGCCGTGGACACCGGATCGCGGAAACGCGTTTCGTCGGCATGCACATGCATCAGCACGTCGGATTCGTCGACAATACCGACCAGCTTGTCGCCATCGATCACCGGCAGCTGCGACACGTCGTACAGCTTCATGCGGTTGTAGGCGGTGATCAGCAACTCGTGCGGTCCGATCACCACGGTATCCCGCTGCGCGAAGGGACGCAGCAGCAGGTCGCGCAGGTCGCCGTGCGGCTCGCGTTCCAGAAAACCGTTGTCGAGCATCCAGTAATCGTTGTACAGCTTGGACAGGTACTTGTTGCCGGTGTCGCAGACCAGTGACACAACCCGTTTCGGTTCCGTTTGTTCGTTGCAGTATTTCAATGCGGCGGCGACCAGCGTGCCGGTGGACGAGCCGCCCAGCAGACCTTCCTTGGCCAGCAGATTGCGTGCGGTGAGGAAGCTTTCCTTGTCGGTGATCGCATAGGCTTTCTTCACCCGGGTGAAGTCGCTGATCGTCGGCAGAAAGTCCTCGCCGATCCCCTCGACCATCCAGCTGGCGGATTTGGTCGAGAGCGTCCCTTCGTTGATGTACTGGGTGAGGATCGACCCGACCGGATCGGCCAGGATGAGTTCGGTGGCGGGCGAGTGTTCGGCGAAATACTTCGACAGCCCGCTCAGCGTGCCGGAAGAGCCGCAGCCGACCACGATCGCGTCGACCTTGCCATCCATCTGTTCGAGAATTTCAGGCCCGGTGGTCTGGATGTGCGCGGCCGGATTGTCCGGGTTGCCGAACTGGTTGATGAAATACGCGCCGGGTGTTTCGCGCGCAATCCGTTCGGCCATGTCCTGGTAATACTCGGGATGGCCCTTGGCCACATCCGAACGGGTCAGCACCACTTCGGCACCCATCGCCTTGAGGTTGAAGATCTTCTCGCGGCTCATCTTGTCCGGCACCACCAGGATCAGCCGATAACCCTTCTGCTGCGCCACCAGTGCCAGACCCAGCCCGGTGTTGCCGGCCGTGCCCTCCACCAGGGTATCGCCTGGCTTGATCCGACCCGCTCTCTCGGCGCCTTCGATCATCGACAGGCCGATCCGGTCCTTGATCGAGCCACCCGGGTTGGCGCTCTCCAGCTTCAGGAACAGCTCGCACACGCCAGTGGCCAGACGCTGCGTGCGCACCATCGGCGTTCGTCCGATCAGCTCGAGGACACTCTGGTGGACCGTCATGGGAACTCCGTGGCAGGAAAGTCGCTGGCGCCTCGTGCGCCAGCCGACCGGATCGCCATGATAGCCGAGCCCCCTGCGGCCCGCCTTTCGCGAACCGGAAAAAGCAGCGGCCCCGTCACCCCTTCGAAAACGCTCGAAAGGGCCGGGGCCGCGCTGCGGTGACTGCCGGATCAGTGGATGGGGTGCGCCCGCTCTGCCCACATGCGTTCCAGACGTGCCTTCGCCACCAGTTTCTCCTTCTTCATGCCGGCAAGGGTGGCATTGTCGATGGGCAACACCCCGATGTCGGCGTCGTGCACCTTGCTGTCGAGCTGCTTGTGGTGCTGGTACAGCCGGCGAAATTCGGCATCGGCTTTCATCAAGGCTTCGACATCATCACGCTGCTGGTTTTCAAACATGGTTCGACCTCCTCGCAAGTGGGTGTGCGGATTGCGTGTCAACGGCAACCGCAGACTGATCGAACGCACATGCAACCACAGCCCGCGCCGGAATTCCGGCAACGCTGGCGGGGAATGACGTGGGATGAGGCGCATGGATCCGGTCAGTGGCCCGCGATGCCGGATGCATCGTGGGGCTTTGACCCTACTCTTCGATCTGGAGCGGTGCAAGCCCGCACCGAAGGTCCATTCGAAGTTTGAGAAGCGCGCGTAAAAACCTTCTGAAACAGCAATTTATGACGCCACGAGTCGACCTCTTGAAAGCACCCGCGCAAGCCGGCGGCGCTTGCGTTGCGTGGCTTGTGTGCCGCCCACGCGGCCGACTCAGGGCTGATCGTGGTGCTTTTTCTTGCTGCTCTTTTTGCTGGGCGCGGGCGTCGGCGCGACGGTCGTGTCGCCCTGCATCTGCGAGCGCATGGCCTTCGCAGCCTGAGCGGCCAACGAGGCCTCTCGGCGCGCGGCGCTGGCAACCTTGCTCTGTGCCGCGGCGAGCTTCTTCGCCTGCTCGGCTTCGGCACGCGCCTGATCGGCCGCCTGGGAATATTCCTGACCCTGCTGCTGCAGTCGAGCGGTCTCTTCCTGTGCCATCTGGTACTGCATCCGCTGCCGTTCCAGTTCGCGACGCGCGACCTCCGCATCGCGCCGGCTGTTGTCGAGCAGGATCTGGTCGTGCTCCCGGTCGAGCTGGTTCAACTTGACCTGCGCATCCTGCTGCTGGGCGGCGGTCTTGGCCAGATCCACCCGTCGTTCGGCAAGATACAGGTCGTGCGGACGGTCGTGCTTGCTGGCCTGCGCCAGCCGGTTGATCGCGTCGTGAGCACGCGCCTGCTCGGCCTGCGCATAGCTGCCGAGGCTGGGATCATTGGCCAGCTGGTCGAGACTGCCGTTCAGTCGACTGATGTCGATGTCGTCCTGCTTGGCCTGTGCCGAACCGGCGACGGCAAGCGCAAGCGTCATCGCGATGAAGGTAACGTTGAACCGCTTCATGGCTGCGCCCCCTGCGTGTCGCTGTCCGGTTGCGCACTGGAATCAGGTGGCTGACTGCCTGCGGGAAGTGTCTGGAAACCGTCCCCTGAGGGAGGCGATGACAGCACCGATGACGATGGCGCTGGCATGTCCTGGGTAGGAGCAGCATCGGCCGGGGCGGCAGATGCCGCGGATCCCGGCGGCGCCTGCTGTTCCTGCTGCCTGGCTTCAGTCGCGGCCTGCTCACCCTGGGCGCGCAGTTGGGAATTTTCCTGTACGCGGCTCTGGATTTGCGCGCGGGATGCACCCAGCCGGGCCTTGGCGCGCGCCAGTTCGGAATCCGCGCGGGATTCCTCGGCCAGATTGGCGGCGTCCTCGTACTTGCGCTCGGACATCGCCGATTGCGCCTGCTGGAACTTGTCCTGCGCAAAACCGAGATCGACCGGCGCATAATCGGCCGCGCCTGCATCCCGCGCTTGCTGCAGCGAGCTCTGCGCCTGATTCATCGAGTCATCCGGCGGGGGGATCGAGGCGCAACCGCCCAGCGCCAGAATCAGCCCCAGCAGGACGGATGCCGTTCGAATGCGGCCAGGAAGCCCGGCCAGCGGGGAAAAGATGTGCACCATCACAGTCCTCATAGTGTGTCGCAGCGTATTGTGGGCAGGCATAATCCATCATTGCAACGCGTATTTGGAATCAGGGGACATACGTGGACATTGGTTACTTCCTAAAGCTCATGGTAGACAAGGGCGCGTCGGACATGTTCCTGACGACCGGCGCTCCGGTGAATATCAAGGTCGAAGGCAAGCTCTATCCGCTGGGCAATACCGGCCTGCCGGGAGGCATGGTCAAGAAGATCGCCTATTCGCTGATGGATGAAGGCCAGGTGCCGCAGTTCGAGCGCAATCTCGAGCTGAACATGGCACTGGCGGTGAAGGAAGCCGGCCGTTTCCGCATCAACGTGTTCAAGCAACGCGGCGAAGTGGGCATGGTCATCCGCGCGATCAAGAGCGAGATCCCCAGCATCGAGCAGCTGCAGCTGCCGTCGATCTTCCGCGACCTGATCATGGAGCCGCGTGGACTGATCCTGGTGGTCGGCGCCACCGGTTCGGGCAAGTCGACCACGCTGGCGGCGATGATCGACCAGCGCAACTCGAACACGCCCGGCCACATCCTGACCATCGAGGACCCGATCGAATACCTGCATCGGCACAAGCGCTCGATCGTCAACCAGCGTGAGGTCGGACTGGACACGCACAGCTATCACGAGGCGCTCAAGAACGCGATGCGCGAGGCGCCGGATGTGATCATGATCGGCGAGATCCGCGACACCGACACGATGGAGGCGGCGATCGCGTTCTCCGAGACCGGTCACCTTTGCCTGGCCACGCTGCATTCGAACAACTCCGACCAGACGCTGGAGCGCATCCTCAACTTCTTCCCCGAATCGGCGCACAAGAACGTGCTGATGAACCTGGCGCTGAACCTGCGCGCGGTGATCAGCCAGCGCCTGGTGGTTGGCAAGGACGGGCGACGCATTCCGGCCGCGGAAGTGCTGCTCAACACGCCGCTGATCCGTGACATGATCCGCCGCGGCCAGATCCACGAGATCAAGGAAGCGATGGATCGCAGCCTGCAGGAAGGCATGCAGACGTTCGACCAATCGCTTTATCGCCTGTACAAGGACGGCCGGGTGGATCTGGAAGAAGCGCTCAGCAAGTCCGATTCGCGCGACGGCCTGGCGCTGAAGATCCGGCTCACCGAAGGTGGCACCGACACCCAGGAACTGGCCGGCAACGATCCATACGGGATGAATTATTGAGCCAGCGCGAAGGCAGCGTCAGGCCGGCGCGTCCGGCTGCAATTCCGGCGCAGCACGACGGAAGGCGTCGAGTTCGTTGCACGCATCAGTAATGCGCCGCAAGGTCGGGTAAGTATCCAGCGGCATTTTCCAACGCAACGCGTTGTAGATCTGCGGCACCAGGCAGGCATCGGCCATGCCGGGCTCGTCGCCATGGCAGAAACGGCCTGTCGCGGCGTTGTCAGCCAGCATGGCTTCAAGCGCATCGAGACCGGCGGCAATCCAGTAACGCGACCATTCACCGCGCTGCGATTCATCGGCGCCGAATTGCACTTCGATCTGTTGCAGCACGCGCAAGTTGCCCAGCGGGTGGATATCGCAGGCCACCACCATGGACAGTGCGCGAACCCTCGCGCGAGCGCGTGCATCGGCCGGCAACAATGGCTTTTCGGGATGGGTTTCATCCAGATATTCCACTATCGCCAGCGACTGCGTGATTACGCGATCGCCGTCGAGCAGGCTCGGTACCAGTTGTGTCGGGTTGAGCTGGTGATATTCCGCGGTGTGCTGCTCGCCGCCATCGCGCAGCAGATGCACGGCGCGCGATTCGTATTCCAGCCCCTTCAGGTTCAGCGCAATACGCACGCGATAGGCAGCGCTGGAGCGCCAGTAGCCATAAAGCACCCGACCGGTTGTCATGAGCCCGCCCCTGCGCGAAAGCGGCAGTCTAGCGGCAGGCACGCGCCCGTGCATGTCTGCCAAACGGCCGTATTCCCTGCATCGGCCGTTTGCATCGACCGTGGGGCAAGCCGACAATAAGCGGTTGCCGCCTGCTGCAGACGGCCCTTGCACACCACCGGAGTTGCGCCGTGTCCGTTATCCGCATGAGTGATCTTGAGCTGCGCGACCAGCGCTTGTTGATCCGCGAAGATCTGAACGTACCGATCGACGACCACGGCAAGATCACCTCCACCCAGCGCCTCGACGCATCCCTGCCCACCATCCGCGCCGCGCGCGATGCGGGTGCGAAAGTGATGGTGCTGTCGCATCTTGGGCGGCCCAAGGAAGGCAAGTTCGACGCGGCATCCTCACTGGCACCGGTCGCGGCGTGGTTAAGTGAAAAACTCGGCGCGAACGTGCGACTGGTAGCCAACTATCTCGACGGCGTGGACGTGGCTGCCGGCGAAGTCGTGATGCTGGAAAACTGCCGCATGAATATCGGTGAAGGCAAGGACGACGAAGTGCTGTCGAAGAAGTACGCGGCGCTGTGCGACATCTTCGTGATGGACGCGTTCGGCACCGCGCACCGCGCACAGGCCTCCACCCATGGTGTGATCAAGTTCGCGCCAATTGCCGCTGCTGGCCCGCTGCTGAGTGCGGAACTCGATGCGCTCGGCAAGGCACTTGAGCATCCGGCGAAACCGCTGCTGGCGATCGTCGCCGGCTCCAAGGTCTCAACCAAGCTGACCCTGCTGGACAATCTCATCAACAAGGTTGAGCAGCTGATTGTCGGCGGTGGCATCGCCAATACGTTCATCGCGGCGATGGGCCATTCCATCGGCAACTCGCTGGTCGAACCCGATCTGATCGATGCAGCCAAGAAAGTCATTGCTGACGCCAAGCGGCGAGGCGTGGATGTACCGATGCCCATCGACGTGGTGGTGGCACCCGCGTTTTCTGCACAAGCACCGGCCACGGTGAAACTGATCGATCAGGTCAACGATGGTGAAATGATTCTGGACATCGGCCCGCAGACTGCCAGGCGTTACGCCGAGCTGATCGCCAACGCCGGCACGATCGTGTGGAACGGCCCGGTCGGCGTGTTCGAGTTCGATGCCTTCGGCAAGGGCACCGAAACACTGGCGC
>JBDTZX010000187.1:0-2506 GCA_040004895.1 Rhodanobacter sp.
GGCTTCTTGTCGCCGCCGCTGGTGACCGCCGGATCGGTGGTGCGCCAGGCGACGGTGAGGTCGAGCGAGAAATTGCCGGGCCTGGCCCAGTTCAGGCCAAGCCCGGGGCCACGCAGGCTGCGGATCGGCGGGCGGCCATCCGGCACGCTGTATGGCTTGTTGAGCCAGCCGCGCGAGGCGTCGTAGAACGCATAGGTGCTGACGTCGCTGGTCAGTGCGTAGCGGTATTCGATATTCACGATGATGCCGCGATTGGCCAGCACCTCGCCTTGCGGGTAGGCCCGCACGGCATCATGCCCGCTCAACGAGAGCTGTTCGGACGCATCCAGATTGCGGCTGCTGAGCTGGCCGCCGATGCCCACGAACAGCGTCTGCTTAGGCGCCACATACTGCAGCCGCGAAAGCTGGAAGGTCAGCTTGGTGAACACGCCATCGGTATGCGCACCAAACGGGCTCTGGTCGTAGAACCGATTGGACGGATCGAGCACTCTCAGGTGTCCGTGATAGATCGTGCCGTTACTGCTCAGGTAACCACCGCCCAGGAAATTGTCGCGACGCTCCCACGCCCAGCCGACGCCGACACCGTTGACGCGCTTGTGCGACACGTAGTCGACCGCGCGCAACTTGTCGGTGAGTTCCTTGTGATCCAGCATGAAGCGCAGGAAAAAATTCTGGTCGCGCTGGCGCATGACCGGTAGCGTCATCGAGGCATCGTAAATTCGCGAGGTGCCGATCGCGTCCAGCGCTTCGAACGCACCGCCCAGGCTGTAGTCGACCTGCGAGGCGCCCACGCCGGCGCGGATGCCGTCATAACCCAGCGGTGCCTCGTAGGACAGACGTCCAAACGTGGTGCCGCCGCGCTCCGACACCAGCGCTCGCGCATCCAGGTTGTCGCCGATGCCGAACGGGCTGTTCCAGCGCACCGAGCCGCCGCCACGCAGGGTGCCGGCTTCGCGGGTACCGAAGTCGTCCAGTCCCAGCGACACGTTCAGCGGTGCGGTCCGGGCGATCTTCACGGTGAGATCGGTGGTGCCCGCCTCGGCGCCGGAGGACAGCGACGACTGTGCCTTGATTCCGGGCAGATCGCTGAGCAGCAGCATGGTTCGTTCGTAGACTTTGCCGTTGAGTGGCTGGCCCTGCTGCAGCGGCGCCAGCATCGCGCGGATGCGCTCCTCCGAAATCGGCGCCTTCGGGTCGATCTCCACCTTCATCTGGCCGAGGCGACCTTCGATCACGCTGATCTCGACCGTGCCGTTCTGCACTTCCTGCACCGGCACCACGGCCGTGGCGAACACATAGCCGGCGCCGCGATACAGCGCCGTGATCTGCTGGGCGAGTGCATCGAGATCACCGAGGGTCACCGGCTTGCCGATGCGGTTCGCCGCGATCGCCTGCAGCTGCGCGTCGGAAAACACGCTTGCGCCCTTGAACACCACGCTACGCAATACGAAGCTGGTCTGCGCTGCGGTGACCGCTGGTGTGCCGGGCAACTGCTGCGGCTGCGGCAGCGGTGCCGCCTGGTCGTTGGCCGGAATCTGCGGCGTGCCCTGCGATTGCAGGCCCTGGCTGGTCGATTGTGCGAACACGGGCAGGGCGAGCAGCCCCAGCGTGACCGCCAGCGACAGACGCCGCAATGGCAACGCGGTCGTGGTGAAGCGGATCATGGCTTGGCTCCAACGGTAAGACGCCAGTCACCGATCACGTTGAACGGCGCCCAGAAAAACGGATGGTCCATGCCCTTGGTGTGCAGCACGGCCAGTTGCGCGCGCTGCATCGCCACCTGCACGTCGGTGCCCTTGGCGAGCTCGGCGTAGAGGGTGGACATCAGCAGTTTGGTGGCATCGTCGGACACCGGCCACAGCGACACGATCAGGCCCGAGGTGCCGGCGGCAAGGAACGAACGGGTGAAGCCGAGCACCTCGTCGCCGTCAGCAACGCGACCGAGTCCGGATTCGCACGCAGACAAGGTCACCAGCGAGACCTTGTCCAGATTCAGACCGAGCACTTCATGCGCTTCGAGAAAATTGACCTTGCCGTTTTCCGAGGCGAGCAGGATCCGCGAGTACAGCGGATCGATGGTGTCGGCCTGCGCGTGCGCAGCGACGTGGATCAGCGAGGTCGTGCCGGCGCTCTGCTCGAAACGTGCCTTGGTGGCGTCGCCGTGCAGGTAAACCCGGGTGCCGGGGAATGCGTCCGCCAAGGCCTTCACTTCAGCTTCTGAACCCGGCAGTGCATATTGGGGCGCCACGTCCGGGTTGCCGAACGCGGTGAGCGTGCGTCGCACGACGCTGCCGCGCTGGATCAACTGCATCGCGATGCTGATCGAAGGCGTCACCGACACCGGGTGCGTTTCGATCAGGTAATGGCCGTCCAGCCGCAGCGCCTGGAACGGCAGGTAGTGCAGCGGACCGTTCGGCACCACGATCAGCCGCGCATCGGCGGGCAGGTTCAACGGCTTGATCAGCAATTCACCCAGCTGGTCGGCCGCGCCCACCGCGCTGCGTCG
>JBDTZX010000383.1:0-2505 GCA_040004895.1 Rhodanobacter sp.
GCAAGGTCACCCGCAAGCAGCTGGAAGACGTTGCGAAGCAGAAGGAGCCGGATCTCACGGCGGCCGACTTGGACGCTGCCGTACGCACCATTGCCGGTAGCGCACGCAGCATGGGCCTGGTAGTGGAGGGCTAAGACATGACAAAGCTCACGAAACGCATGAAATCCGCGCAGAGCGCCGTTCAGCTGGGCAAGTTCTATGCCCTCGATGAAGCGTTGAAGATCATCAAGGACAATGCCAAGGCCAAATTCGCCGAATCGGTGGACGTGGCGGTGCGCCTGGGTATCGACGCCAAGAAGTCGGACCAGGGTGTGCGCGGTTCCTCGCTGCTGCCGCATGGCACCGGCAAGACCGTCAAGGTCGCCGTGTTCTGCCCGCCGGGCGAGAAGGCCGAGGCAGCGAAGGCTGCTGGTGCCGACGCCGTCGGCATGGACGATCTGGCCGAGCGCATGCAGGCGGGCGATCTCGATTTCGGTCGGGTGATCGCCACGCCGGACGCGATGCGCGTGGTCGGCAAGCTGGGCCAGTTGCTCGGGCCGCGTGGCCTGATGCCGAATCCGAAGGATGGCTCGGTCACCGCCGACGTCGCCACCGCGGTCAAGAATGCCAAGGCCGGCCAGGTGAAGTTCCGCAACGACAAGGCGGGCATCATCCACGCCACCATTGGCAAGGCCAGCTTTGATGCTGCACAGCTGGCGGACAACCTCAACACGTTGATCGCCGACCTGCTGAAAGCAAAGCCGTCCACGGCCAAGGGTCAGTTTCTGCAGAAGGTTGCACTGTCCAGCACGATGGGCGTCGGCGTTGCCGTCGATACTTCGTCGCTGAACCTCGCAGCCAAGTAAGACTCAAGTCCCGTATCGGCGAAATGCCGATACGGGCAGTTTTTGAGGGCAGTCCCGGCTCATCGAAGTCGGGACCGCTGTCAAAGACCGCAGGCGCAATCAGCGCGCGATGACGACGGGCAGGAAGCTCCTTGATGGCAGGGAATCGCCGTCACCGCCAGCGGGGTCGCTTAATCGGGTTTTCGCAAATCCGGCCTGCGCAGATGGTGCTGCCCGATCTGGAATTGTTCGATCTGTTCTGGAAAGGCCGACACCCGGGGCATTCGTGTCCCCGACGTCAAGGATGGCGTCGCCCAGGACCGCAAGCGGCAGGAGCCGTGAGCGGAGTTCATTTGGAGGAGTGCAATGGCTCTAAATCTGTCTCAGAAGCAAGTGGTAGTCGCCGAACTGGCAGAGGTTGCCGCGAAGGCCCACTCCCTGGTCGCTGCCGAGTACGCGGGCACCACGGTCGAGCAAATGACCGCGATGCGAAAGAAGGCTCGCGAGTCCGGTGTGTACTTGAGAGTTGTCAAGAACACGCTCGCTGCACGTGCCGTGGCTGGTACCGACTTCGACGTCGTCAAGGACGCCCTGATCGGTCCGTTGCTGTACGCGTTCTCGACCGAGGAACCCGGCGCTGCCGGTCGTCTGATCAAGGAATTTGCCAAGGGCAACGACAAGCTGAAGGCGAAAATTGTCTCGGTGGAAGGCAAATTGCTGCCAGCCGAGCACGTCGATGTGCTGGCCTCGCTGCCGACCCGCGATCAGGCTCTGGCGATGCTCGCCCGTCTGCTGGCGGAACCTGCCGCGATGTTCGCCCGTGCCGTCAAGGCCGTGGCCGACACGCAGGGTGGTGGTGATGAAGTCCCCGCCGATGCCCCAGTCGAAGCCGAGCCCGCTTAAGTTCGCCGCCTTACAAACCGAAACCATTTCCAGAGGTAAATAACATGTCCCTGTCCAACGAACAGATCGTTGAAGCCGTCGCCGCCAAGTCGCTCATGGAAGTGATGGACCTGGTGAAGGCCATCGAAGAGAAGTTTGGTGTATCCGCCGCCGCCCCGGTCGCTGCTGCCGGTCCGGCTGCTGCCGCCGCTCCGGCTGCCGAAGCACAAACCGAGTTCGACGTGGTCCTGAAGACCGCCGGCGCCAAGAAGGTCGACGTGATCAAGGCCGTTCGTGCCATCACCGGCCTGGGCCTGAAGGAAGCCAAGGACCTCACCGAGGCTGGTGGCGTCCTGAAGGAAGCCGTGTCGAAGGAAGACGCCGAGAAGTTCAAGAAGGATCTCGAAGCTGCCGGTGCCACTGTCGAATTGAAGTAATCGGCGTTTGCACGCCGACGCTTCGACGTGACGTCAAGCAAGCCTGGGGGCGTGAGCTCCCGGGCTTTGCCTGTTGACCACCGGGTTCAGTCCGGTCGAAGAACCGGATCACGTCCAGGAATTTGCAAGCAGAAGAAGCAGCACTGCAACAGAAGTCAGCAATGAAAGATCGACAACGGTAGTCCGCGATCTTTGATTCATGCCTTTTGAGTGACCGGAAGACATTTCACCGTCGTCCGGCCCGCGATGGCATTCACAGCTCTTAACATTCAGTCGGTGTGTGCACCACCGGCGTCACTGCGAACCGAGGCGCTACCCATCATGGCCTACTCGTTTACCGAGAAGAAACGCATCCGCAAGGA
>JBDTZX010000049.1:0-2503 GCA_040004895.1 Rhodanobacter sp.
ACGGGCCGAGCGCGACCAGCCGCCGTTTGACCGGGTGATGATGGACGGCATCGCCTTCGCGATGCGCGGCAACCATGCATTGCGACGTTTTCTTCGCGCGGGCTTGCAGCTTGCCGGCATGCCCAGGCAGTCGCTCGGCGATGCTGCCGGCTGCATCGAAGTGACCACTGGCGCGATGCTGCCGCACGGCTGCGACACGGTGATTCCGGTGGAGCAGACACGGCGGGAAGGCGAAGAGTTCGTGCTGCTGGATGGCTACCGGCCGATCGTCGGGCAGTTCGTGCATGCACAAGGCTCGGACTGTCGCGTCAACGCGACGCTGCTGCAACCGGGCATTCGCCTGGACGCGCCGGCGATCGCGGTGCTTGCCGCCAATGGCGTGGCCGGGGTCGAAGTGGCGCGCGTTCCGTCCATCGCGATAGTCGCCACCGGCGATGAACTGGCCGAGGTGGACCAGCCGCTGCTCGATGGACAGATCCGCCGCTCCAACGATCGCGCGCTGGCTGCGGCACTGCGCGCACGTGGCTACGATGATGTGCTGCTGACGCGGGTGGGAGACGACCTGGCCGCCACCATCGCGACCCTGGAAAAATTGCTGCGCACGAAGCAGGTGCTGGTGCTGTCCGGGGGCGTTTCGGTCGGGCAGCGCGACTACGTGCCGGAAGCGCTGCATGCGCTAGGCGTGCAGCAAGTGCTGCACCGGATCGCGCAGCGTCCGGGCAAACCGATGTGGTTCGGCATCGGTCCGCAGGGGCAGATCGTATTCGGGCTGCCGGGCAATCCGGTGTCGGCGCTGGTGTGCGCGGTGCGCTACCTGTTGCCGGCGATGCAGCAGGCCAGCGGGCAGTTGCTCGAACCGCCGATGTACGCGTGCCTGACAGACGATGTACCGATCAACCCCGTCTTGACCTGTTTTATACCTGTGCGGGTGCAGCATGACGCGAGCGGGCGCAACCTGGCGCAGCCGCTGCAGCTGAATACCTCGGGCGATTTCTCCGCCTTGCCGCACACGCATGGATTCGTGCAGCTGTCGCCCGGTTCGCAGATCGCAGCCGCCGGAACCGTGGCAGTTCTGTATCGTTGGTGACATGAGCGGATTCCCTTCAATTACCAAGCTGCCCCTCGCGCCGCCCCCGCCGCTGGACCGGCATGGTCGGGCGCTGCACGACCTGCGCATCTCGGTGATGGATCGCTGCAATTTCCGTTGCCCGTACTGCATGCCCGAGTCGAGCTATGGCGAACACTTCGCCTTCCTGCGCAGCGACCAGCGGCTGGATTTCGACGAGATCGAGCGCGTGTGCAGGATCGCCGCGGAACTCGGTGTGAGCAAGCTGCGGCTGACCGGCGGCGAGCCGCTGCTGCGCCCGAACCTGGCGGCACTGGTTGAGCGCCTGCGACGCATCGACGGCATCACCGACCTGGCCATCACCACCAACGGCGTCTTGCTGGCGCGCCACGCGAACGAACTTCGTGACGCCGGACTCGACCGCGTCACGGTGAGCCTGGACACCCTCGACCCCGCGCTGTTCCACCGCATGAGCGGCGATCGTGGCTTGCTTGACGATGTGCTTGCCGGCATCGAAGCGGCGCAATCGGCGGGTTTTCCCCAAGGCATCAAGCTCAACACGGTAGTGCAGCGGGGAGTCAACGAACATGCCGTCGATGCGCTGGTGGAACGCTTCCGCCACAGCAGCATCGTCCTGCGCCTGATCGAGTACATGGATGTCGGCAACCGCAACGAATGGTCCGTCGACGATGTGGTGCCTTCGCGTGAACTGATCCAGCGTATCGATGCGCGCTGGCCGCTCGAACCGTTGCCCGCGCACTACAGTGGCGAAGTCGCTTCACGGTTCCGCTTCCGCGATGGCGGCGGCGAGATCGGTGTGATCTCCTCGATCAGCGAACCGTTCTGCGGCGGTTGCACCCGTGCCAGGCTTTCCTCCGAAGGCACGCTCTACACTTGCCTGTTCGCGACCCACGGCACCGATCTGCGCAGCCTGTTGCGCGCGGGCGCCGGCGATGACGTCCTGCGCGAATGCCTTCGTGACGTGTGGCTGCGCCGTACCGATCGCTACAGCGAAGAACGCACCAAGCGGCCTGCAGCCCGGCAGCGCAAGATCGAAATGCATTACATCGGAGGTTGACTTGAAACTGTCCCACGTCGACGAATCGCAGCAGCCGCACATGGTGGATGTCGGCGCCAAACCGATCACCCAGCGTACGGCGCAGGCGCGGGCGCGGGTCATGTTCCCGACCGAGGTGGCGGCAACGCTGCATGCGACGGGTTACGTCACGCCCAAGGGCGCGGTGCTGACGGTGGCGCATATCGCCGGTGTGATGGGCGCAAAAGCCACGGCGCAGCTGATTCCGCTGTGCCATCCGCTGAGCCTTGACCGCTGTGCCATCGCGATCCGCATGGAAGGCGACGAGGCGCTGATCGACTGCACCGTGTCCTGCCGCGGCTGCACCGGCGTGGAGATGGAAGCGCTCACCGGCGCCAGCA
>JBDTZX010000391.1:0-2494 GCA_040004895.1 Rhodanobacter sp.
CGGGCGCCATCACGGCCGCCTGTCCCAGCAGCAGCAGAATCAACGCGCCCAGTCCGATGAAAGCCCAAGGCAGGTGGTTCTGCGCATAGTGCGCAACCATCCACAGATTGAGAGCCAGCGCGAGCACGGCTCCCAGTGCGACACCCGCGACGCTGATCAGGAAATTCTCGGTGAGGAAGTACGAAAGGATGTCTCTCCGCCTGGCACCCAGCGCACGGCGCACACCGATCTGCTTTCGTCGCTGGCCAACCCAGAAACTGGTGAGCCCGACGATGCCTGCCGCGGTTACCGCCAGCAGCACCACGCAGATCGCGCCCATCAGCGTGAGCATGCCGCGATCGCGCTCGTACGCCGCAATGCGCAGCGTGTCGAAGCTGACGATGCCAGTCACCGGATCGATCACACGCGCGCCATTGAGCGCGAACAATTGCCTGTGCGCCGCCTTCATCGCATCGGCGAGCTGACCCGGCCGCGCACGCGCCACGTAATCGGTGCGATTGGTCAGCAGACGCAATGGCATGATCGCCGACTGGTCGGAGAATCCGTCCGACGCGGCAATCGTGTAGGGCGTGTGCAAATGCTTCACGATGCCGATCACCATGCTCGGTTTGGTGCCGGCGCCAAAGTAGATGGATCGGCCCAGCACGTGACCGTCGGGGAACAAGTGCTGCGCCAGCGCCTGCGTGATGATGGTGACCGGCGGCTCGGTCGGGCTCTGCGAATCGATCGATGCGATTTCATCGGCGCGAAAGTTTCGGCCCGCTACCAGTTGCATGCCGAACACGCCGAGCGCGTGGTCGTCGTCGAAGAACTGGGCCGCGTGGGCGGTTTCGCTGCGCTGGTCCGGCGCCAGCAGAACACCACTGTCCCAGCCATTGCCGCCGAGCGGTTCGGAATCAGTGGCGAAAGCATCCACCACCTGCGGCAGCTGGCGCAATGCAGCGACGTCCGCGTGCATCTGCGCGTCGATATCCGGCGGCTGGCCGACCCATTCGTTGTGCACCACGAACACGTCGCGCCCATCGACACCCAGTGGCTGCGACATTTTCGAGGCACGCTGCTGGATCATGAAAAGCGCATTGCAGACGATCGCCAGGGTCAGCGCGATCTGCAGGACGATCAGCAACGTGCCGGCCTTGTGGCGACGCAATGCGGAGATGACGGGCTTGATGTCCAAGGTCATGCCCTCAGTTCGACTTCAACTGCCAGGCCGGCTGCACCTGCGCAGCGCGCCATGCGGGATAGAACGCCGCAAGCACTGTCGCCACGATGGCCGTCAGCAGAGTCAGCGCCACCAGCACCACATCCATATGTGCCAGCTGCGCGATGGCGCGCACGAAAAGCATGTTGATCGCAAGCATGCCCAGCCCGGTGAACAACAGCCCCACCACGCCACCTGCCACACCGATGATGACCGCCTCGATGAGGAATTGCCCGTAGATGGCACGACGCGGTGCGCCAAGCGCACGACGCACGCCGATTTCCGCCGCGCGTTTCATGAACTTGGCCAGCATCAGGCCCACCGCATTGACCAGGCACACCAGCAGGAAGCCGGCGGACACCAGTAGCGACACCGGCGTCTCGGAGGGTACGACCTGGGTGTAATCCAGCCAGTCCTGCAGATCGTGCAGTTGCGCATGCGCCGGCCAGTTGAAGCGGCCGCTTTGTCGCTGCGCCGCGCCGTAGCCTTCGAGGAAACTGCGGAAGCGCCGCTGTGTCGCGACATCGGGCAACTGCACCCAGAACGCGATCCACACGCACTCGGACTGCATCCAGCCGTGCCAGCCCGGCGCTGCATTGCTCTTGCACGCGTTGTTGCCGTTGGTCGGCGTGTGCAGGTCGATGGCGCGCGTGAACGGCACGAAGATGTCCGGCTGTTCGCCGAACGCGGATCGATTGGATACATCGTAGAAGCGCGGTTGCGGATTCCACGCGTCGAGTACGCCGGCAATCCGGAAATCGTGATCGCCCAGATGGATCGTGCGACCGACGCTGTTGCTGCCGGCGAAGATCCGGTCATTCAGGCGTCGGCTGATCACCACCGCGCCGGCGTGCGCATCGTCATCGGCATGGCTCCAGCCACCACCGTAACGAAATGGCACGTCGAACATGGCAAAGAAATCCGCGTAAACGGCATGGCCTTGAACCTTGAACGGCTCGCTGCCCGGGTGCTCCGGCGTCAGCGCATAGCGCACCGGGTACAACGCGGTCTGACGCGGCGCGATGCGCGCCTGCATCCAGGCCGTGCTGTCGCGATAGGTGATCGCATTGGGCGGTTGCCCGTTCTTGACGATGTCGTTGGGACCCCAGTTATCCAGTTGTGGCACGAACAACTGCGAGGACTTGTCGGGCAATGGATTACCCGACACCGCGCGGAACACCGCCCACGTCGTCATGGATGCCGCCACGCCCATGCCGATCGACATGACCATCAGCAGCGTCAGCACCGGATTGCGGCGCAGGCTGTACAGGCCAAGTTGAAGGTAGTGGACGA
>JBDTZX010000035.1:0-8308 GCA_040004895.1 Rhodanobacter sp.
CTCGACGAGTCTGCGCTGGATGCGTGGGGCTGGCGGGCAGCCTTGCTGGTGGGAGCGATCATCATTCCCTTCGGCCTGGTGCTGCGCCGCTCGCTGGGTGAGACGCTGTCCGTGTCAGAGGATGCAACGTTGCTTTGCCAGGGCACGCCGTGGCGCGGCTACGGCAAGATCGCCCTGCCGGCACTGGCGATGCTCGCGGCGGCGACCACCAGCAATTACATCCTTACCTATATGACGACCTACGCTGGCAGCACGCTGGGTATGCCCACGAAAGTCGCCCTTGGCGCCACCGTGGCGGTCGGTCTGAGTGGCGTGATCTGCGATCCGATCAGTGGCTGGTTGTCCGACCGACTCGGCCGCAAGCCGGTGATGGTGGTGCCCTGGGTCGTGCTGCTGCTGGCGATCTTTCCGTGCTTCTGGGCGATCGGGCACTGGCGCACTGGGCCGGCGCTGTATGCGGTGTGTACGCTGCTGGCGGTCGCCTCGACGTTGTCGACAGCCACCGTGCTGGTATCCATCACCGAGTCATTGCCGAAGGCGATCCGCTCTGGCGGCTTGTCGATGATCTATGCGATCGCCATCGCCATCTTCGGCGGTTCGACGCAGTTCATGGCGGCCTGGCTGACCCGAATCAGCGGCAGCGCGTTGGCGCCGGCGTGGTACATGATCGCTGCCGTTGCCGTCGGGCTGCTGGCGATTGCACGAATGGCCGAAACCGCCCCGATACGCAACGTGCAGCAAGCCCTCGCAAACGATGAGGCCACCCCGGTGCAACCGGGGTGGCCTCCGTTGGAACCCTGACGGATCAGTCTGTCAGGCAGCTTCGGCCTTGGCCTTCCGCGGGCCTTCGAGGAGCGCCTTGCGCACGTGCCCCACGATCAGGTCGACCTCGGCACTGGTCACCCTGAAATGCGGGGTGAAGCGCAGCGAGTTGGTGCCGCCGTGGATCACGCCGATGCCGCGCTCGCGCATGTATTCCTCGGTCGATTCGGCACCGTAGCATTTGTACTCGGGCGCCAGTTCGCAGGAGAACAGCAGGCCGGTGCCCTGTACCTTGGTGATCAGGCCACCCAGTTCGCTCTTCAGTGCATTGAGTTTGTCGACGAATTCCTTGCCGCGTTCGCGGATGTTGCTGCGAACGTCTTCTGTCAGTTCGCCGAGCGTGGCCAGTGCCACATCGAGCGCCCGCGGGTTTGCCGTCATCGTGTTGCCGTAGATGCCCTTGCGGTACAGCGCAGCGGTGCGATCGGTGACGGCCAGCACGGACAACGGATACTGACCGGCATTCAGCGCCTTGGAGAAGGTCTCCATGTCCGGCGGCGGGAGATTCTCGAAGCCGGGATAGTCGGTGATCGACAACACGCCATGCGCGCGCAGGCCGGCCTGGATCGAATCGACCAGCAGCAGTGTGCCGTGCGCTTCGGTGAGCGCGCGTGCCGCCTTGTAGAACTCAGATGTCACGGCGCGGCCGGGGTCACCTTCGCCCATCACCGGTTCGAGGAACATCGCCTCGATGAACCAGCCATGCCGATCGGCATCGGCGAACACGGCTTCCAGCTGCGCGACGTCGTAAGGCGTCACGGTGAGCACGCTGTTCTCGTGGCGATAGCTGGCCAGATGCTGCTGATAGGCCTTGCGCGAGGAATCGGAATACAGCGCCGGCTTGTCGGTGCGGCCGTGAAACGCGCCCTTGACCACCAGACGTTTGATGGTGCGCTCGGCATACCGTGCACCCGCGTCGGTCATGGTCTTGGCGTTGACGTCGGCGATGCGGCAGGCCAGCGTCACCGATTCGGAGCCCGAATTCAGGCACATGTAGTGGTGGTAAGGGCTGCCGCCGCGGGTGCGGCCCAGTTCCCTGTTCAGGGCCGCAGTGAACTGCAGTTGCGCCACGCTGGGGGACATCACGTTGGCCATCACTTGCGGGCGAGCCAGCGCGTCGAGGATGGCCTGGTCATTGTGGCCGAAACCGAGCATGCCGTAGCCACCGTTGTCGTGCAGCACGCGCCCCTTCAGGGTGACCACCCACGGACCACGCGCCGCCGCCGGCAGATACGGGTTGATCGCATCGTCGGGGTAGAAATTGACGAACCCGGCCTGGGCTTGTGCCAGCTGCTCGGCTTCATCGAGCTTGAGGAAATCCGCCAACTCGGCGCGCAGCTCACGGTGGCGTAACAGTGCTTCGGCAATCGCCTGGACCAGCATCGGATCGCCAGCCGCCATGCGCTCGATGCTGGCATCGTCCAGACCGGTGGTCCGCGGCTTGCCGCCGAACTCGCGCAGCTCGCGCAGCTGATTGATCACGCCCATGGTGGTATCTCCGTTGATCCGCTCGCAGCCTTGCTGGCGGCAAAGGCAAAAGCCAATGGAGACGCGGGCAGGCCTGCGAATCCTCAAGGCTTTCAGTTGGTTGTTCGGCCCTTGCACGCATACCGGCCGACTATATCGCTCACAGGATACCTTGCGGCGCTTTGGGCCGGTACCCCCTGGGGTGACGCTTGTCACGCGCGATGACTGACGCCGGCGACTGCCCGCCAGCCTTTGCTGCGGCGAGCATGAACGGCACTGGAGGAACCCCCATGCCCTACACGAATGCACCCGTTGCCCGCCTCTCTGCCACCGTCAAGCGCTACGGTGCCGTCACCGCCCTCGATGGCGCCGATCTTGTGGTGAGGCGGGGGGAACTGCTGGCCCTGCTCGGCCCCAATGGCGCCGGCAAGAGCACCGCCATCAGCCTGATGCTCGGGCTGATCCGGCCCGATGCCGGCACGGTCGAGTTGTTTGGCCTGGACCCGCAGAAGATCGAAGCGCGTCGCCGTATCGGGGTCATGCTGCAGAACGCGACCCTGCCGCCGACGCTGCGCGTCGGCGAGCTGCTGCGGTTGACCGCCAGCTACTATCCGGCGCCGCGATCCGTCATCGAAAGTGCCGAGATGGCCGGTATCGCCGATCTGCTGAAGCGTCCGTACGCAAAGCTTTCCGGCGGGCAGCAGCGACGCGTGCAGTTTGCACTGGCATTGTGCGGCCGACCGGAGTTGCTGTTTCTGGACGAACCCACCGTGGGCATGGACATCGATGCACGACAGAAGCTGTGGTCGGCGATCCGCCAGCTGATCGCCGAGGGTTGCGCCGTGTTGCTTACCACGCACTATCTGGAAGAGGCCGAAGCGCTGGCCGACCGGGTCTGCGTGATGGCGCATGGCCGGATGATCCACGAAGGCACCGTCGACGAGTTGCGGGCACGGGTCGCGCTCAAGCGCATTCGTTGCGTCACCACCTCAGCGATCGACAAGGTGCGTGCGTGGCCGGATGTGGTCGAGGTGCGCCAGGACGGCGAGCGCCTGCACGTCACCGCGACCGAGGCAGAATCCGTGGTGCGTCACCTGCTCGATGCCGACCCGAATCTGCGCGAACTTGAAGTGCAGCGTGCCGGCCTGGCCGAAGCGTTCACCGAACTCACCCGTGATGCCGACGAGGCATCGACCACCGACCAGCGCGAGGCTGCCTGAAATGGAAACTGTCATCCCTGTCGATGCATCTCTCGACGCGCCGGCAACCATCGGCATGTCACGCGGCCGCGTCTTCGGCGCATATCTGGCCGAGGCGCGCAGCGAATGCCTGCGCTACATGCGTGCGCCCGGCTTCATGTTGCCGATCATGTTGTTCCCCGGCATGTTCTATCTCGTCTTCGGGGTGCTGATGGCCAAGTCCAATGGGGCCGATGCAGCGCGGTTCCTGCTGGCGAGCTACGGAGTCTTCGGTGTGATGAGTCCTGGCCTGTTCGGTTTCGGTGTATCGCTCGCACTGGAGCGTGACGGCGGATTGCTGACCTTCAAGCGCGCGTTGCCGATGCCGCCTGGCGCGTACCTTCTTGGCAAGATGCTGATGGCGATGGCTGCGGCCGCGGTGGTGATCCTGTTGCTGCTGGCGCTTTCCCAACTGGGGCACGTCACGCTGTCGCCGGGCCAGGTCGGCGCGTTGCTGCTCACCGGTGTACTCGGCGTGTTGCCGTTCTGCGCCATGGGCATGTTCGTCGGTACGCTGATCAAGGGGCAGGGCGCACCCGGTCTGCTCAATCTCGTCTATCTGCCGATGTCGTTCCTGTCAGGTCTGTGGTTCCCGCTGCCGATGCTGCCGAAATTCCTGCAGCAGGTCGCGCCGATCTGGCCGAGCTACCACCTGGACAAGATCGCGCTGGCCGCAGTCGGCATGAACGGCGAGCCGCTGCTGCCGCACGTGCTGGTGCTGCTTGGTTTCACGGTCGGCTTCCTGCTGCTGGCAACGCGCCGGCTGCGTCGCTACGGTTGAAGTACGATGCCCATCATCCACAACTCCGACGGGAGCGCGCGCCAATGATTGAATCGATCCGCGAATGGTTCCGGCCCGCACCCGATTCGCTGGTCGCCGGCAGCGTTCGCAAGGGCAAGTCGCCGTGGGCTGACTCCGTCCATCTGCTGTGGTCGTTCTGGATTTTCGCCACGCCGATCTTCGACCACATGAGCTGGCACTGGGTGGTGATGACCTTGCTCAGCTATCCGGTGTTCCTGGTGCTGTATGCCAAATGCTGCGTGGCCTCGCGCCGCACGGTGACGGGTTATGCGCTGGCGCTGGCGGCTTTCAGCATGGCGCTGATGCCTTGGTATCCCGGCGGCCTGACGTATTTCGTCTACGGCTGCGTGATGCTGGTGAGCTGCCGTCGCAGTTTGAAGCAGAACATGCTCATGCTGGCCGCGCTCAACGCCGTCTGCCTGACCATGGCGTGGTTGCTGCATTATCCATGGCAGGCGGTGATGACGATTCCGATCACCACTTTCATCATCAGCCTGATTGTCAATGTCGAACGGATCAGCGACCAGAAGGAAGCCGAGCTGCAGCTTTCGCACGACGAAGTGCGCCGCCTGGCCGCCACTGCCGAACGCGAGCGCATCGGTCGCGATCTGCATGATCTGCTTGGCCATACGCTGTCGCTGATCACGCTCAAGCTGGAGCTGTCGCGCAAGTTGTTCGATCGCGATGTCGAGGCGGCCAAACGCGAAGTGTCCGAAGCGGAGAAAGTCGCCCGGTTGGCGCTGGCCGAAGTGCGCAGCGCCGTCACCGGGATCCGCGCGACCGATATGGCGGCCGAGCTGGCGTCGGCACGGCTGCTGCTGGAATCGTCGCGCGTGCGGTTCAACTACGAGGCGCCGCCGGTCGATCTGCCTGTGGATATCGAGCGCGGCCTGTCGCTGATCCTGCGCGAAGCCGCCACCAATATCGCGCGTCATGCCGAAGCCAGCAGCGCGAAGATCGAACTGATCCGCGAGTCCGCCTGCGTCCGCATGCTGATCAGCGACAACGGCCGCGGCGGCATCGATCACGATGGCAACGGTCTGTGTGGCATGCGCGAACGAGTGCGTGCATTGAACGGCTCGCTGATCATCGAATCGCCGCGCGGACAGGGCACTTTGCTGAAGATCTCCGCGCCCGTTCCGATCCTGCGCCTGGTCGAAACATCCCGGCCTCTGGCAAGTGCTGCCGACAAGACCTCACCGGCCGCCGCATCAGGACCCGCCGCATGATCCGCGTGCTGCTGGCCGAGGATCAGGCGATGGTGCGCGGCGCACTGTCGGCGCTGCTCAGCCTGGAATCCGATATCGAAGTGCTGGGCTCCGCCGCCGATGGCGAAGCCGCGTGGCGCGAACTGCAACGTCTGAAACCCGACGTGTTGATCACCGACATCGAAATGCCGGGATTGACCGGGCTGGAACTGGCGCAACGCATCCAGCGCCAGGGACTGCCGATGAAGGTCATCATCGTCACCACCTTCGCGCGCCCCGGTTTTCTGCGCCGCGCGCTGGATTCTGGCGTGTCCGGCTACCTGCTCAAGGATGCGCCGGCGGAGAATCTGGCCGAAGCGCTGCGCACGGTGCATCGCGGCGGTCGGGCGATCGATCCGCAACTCGCGCTCGAAGCCTGGTCGGAGGCCGACCCGCTCAACGATCGCGAACGCCAGGTATTGCGACTGGCCGGCGAAGGCCAGTCCGCTGGCGATATCGCCACACAATTGAATCTGTCGCATGGCACGGTGCGCAATTATCTTTCCGAAGCCATCGGCAAGCTCGGTGTTGCCAATCGCATCGAGGCGTATCGACTGGCGCGACAAAAAGGCTGGTTATAGGAATTTTTCCAGGCATTAAAAAAATGCTTGCGTCAGATAATCAATACGCGTATTGTTCGCATCCTTCGCCACCCGGCGATAATCCGATGAAGAAACTTTCCATGTCATTCCTTACCGTCAATGCAGCCATGCCAAGCACGTCGCGCAAACAGCGCGATGCAGGCTTGTACCTGCTCGGCGAACGGCATGTGCTGGACAACCGCTTTCCAATAATCGACTGATCCCTTCGCGGAGATCGGTCACCCCGATCTCCCGAGGCAACGCGAACGCCCTCGGGTCGCCATACCCGGGGGCGTTTTGTTTTTGGCGTTCGCAAGGGACATCCATGTATCGAACCACGTTAGCGGAATTCGTTTCGCCCTGAAGCATCCGGTCAGTCATGGCCGAGGCAGGGGCGCGGCTGCGACAGGCGCAAGTGCGCTGCGTCCCGGTGCTTCGGCGCGGGCTGTGCGGGAAACGGATACCAACAGATCGGGCAGGAATGCCCGCACCCATTGCCGGTTGGAGACAGCCGGCAATCAGGAGCATCGAACCAGCAGGTTCCAGCGGCATGGGCTCAAGCCCATCCGGTGCGCGCGGCTCTGCCGGTAGCGTATACCGGGGCCTGCAAGGCGGTGTTCCACAAGATGACGTTAGCTCAGCGGTAGAGCAACAACCTTGCAGTTGTCGGTCGCCGGTTCGATTCCGGTACGTCAGCCACTGGATAGCTCAGATGGGTAGAGCATCGGACTGTTAATCCGAGTGTCGTGGGTTCGAATCCCGCTCCACATATGTACCAGGAACGAAAGTTCCGACCAGGAAACGCCTCGTGCGGTGCAGGTCACGCAAGCCAGGGATGGCGGCGTCTCATGCAAGGCAGCGGTGGCGGGGCCGGGCCGATGTCCCAAAGCCGGGCGATCGGGTGTCGAGAGGATGGCTTTGCAGAACAGTGCAGGCAATCACGAAGATATTCGATTCCCCGTCAAGGCGCATCGGCTTCACCCCGTTATCGTCATGAGGCGTTTCCACCTTGTTCATTTCAAATCGATGTGCGGTTATGCCATCACGTCGATTATCCCGGGAGGGAGGAGCTTTTGCGGCCCGATTATCTGGATGGACGAATGTGTCGTGACGGTCCGGCGGCACATTCGATTAACTTGCGGATCAAAAGAAGGATTAATTAGGGAGTTTCATCATGTTCTGGATCAAGCAAATCGTGATCGGCGACGGCGAGCGCGGCTTGCTGTATCGCAACCGTCGTTTCCAGCGTGTACTGCCGCCGGGCGTGTACCGCTTTGTCGACCCGCGCAATCGCATCGCGGTCGTCGCGCACAACCTGGCGAAGCCGGAATACAGCGGCGCGGATGCCGATGTGCTGATGGCACGGATGGACGGCACACTGGCCGAGTACTTCATCGTGGCCGACATCGGCACGCAGCAGGTCGGCCTGGTGCTGAAGAACGGCAAGCTGGAGGACGTGCTCGCGCCGGGTACCCGCAAGCTGTACTGGAAGGGCCTGGTCACGGTCGACGTGCAGGCGGTCTCGTTCGCGGAAACCCTCGAGGTCGACGCACGCGTGGCCAGCCGTCTGCGTCAGCTCGGTGTGCTCGGCAAGGTCGCGGTAACGGTGGACGTTCCGGTCGAATCGGCGGGCCTGCTGTTCATCGACAGCAAGTTGGTGCAGACGCTGACGTCGGGTGCCTATGCGTTCTGGAATTTCCAGAAGAACGTGGCGGCCGAGGTGATCGATCTGCGTGTGCAGTCGCTGGAGGTATCGGGTCAGGAACTGTTGACCCGCGACAAGGTGAGCCTGCGGGTGAACCTGGCCGCCAGCCTGCGCGTGACCGATCCGGTTGCCGCGCGTACCAGGGTGGCCAAGTACGGCGATTACCTCTATCGCGAGCTGCAGTACGGCCTGCGCAAGGCGGTTTCCGACAAGACGCTGGACGAGCTGCTGGGCGACAAGGCCTCGCTGGATGCGGACATCTTCGCCTACGTGCGTGGTCGTGTCAGCGAGCTGGGTCTGGAGGTGCTCGGTGTGGGCGTCAAGGACGTGATCCTGCCGGGCGAGATGAAGGACATCCTCAACGGCGTGGTGCAGGCGGAGAAGACGGCGCAGGCCAACGTGATCCGTCGGCGCGAGGAGGCGAACGCCACGCGTTCGCTGCTCAA
>JBDTZX010000369.1:0-8296 GCA_040004895.1 Rhodanobacter sp.
GCGTGCCTGCAGCGTCGCCATGCGCGACCAGCTGTTGCGGATAATCGCTGTCGGCCGAGAACAACATGTCGAACGGTGCGCCCTGCTCGATCTGCGTGAGCAGCTTGCCGGAGGAGCCATAGGTGACATCGACGGTGTCCTGCGGATGCGTCTGTCGGTAGTCGGCGATTACCGCGTCCATCGCGGAATGCAGGTCGGCAGCGGCGGCGATCGTGATATGGCGCGGCGCAGCGACGGCACTCGCGGTAGCCATGAGCAGCATGGCTGCGACAAACAGGTGACCCATCTTGCGCAGCTTGAACATCGTTGACCTCGATCGGACCGCGGAAGCGACAAGCCTGCCACACGACAGGCAATGATGATGCGCTCGGCATCGCGCGCAGGTTGCAGAACATGGCACTGCGCATCGCTATGATGCGCGAATGACACGCCTTCCATCCGATTTGCCCGAACCAGCCCCTGGTTACGTCAGGCGCCGCGTCGAACGCTGGCGCGAGGCCGGCAGCGCAACGCGGGACGATCTCATTGCCGAGGAAATGCCGGTTGCGATTCGCTGCAACGGCGAGCCCTTTGCCGTGATGATGATCACGCCGCACGAGCTGGAGGACTTCGCGCTGGGTTTCTCGCTCAGCGAAGGGCTGATCGACAATCCGGGCCAGCTGCTCGCGATCGAATCACATCTATTGCTTGAAGGCATCGAACTCGCGCTGACTGTCACTGCCGATGCACCTGCCAATCGCAGGGACACAACGCGCGAACGGTGGTTGCCGGGCCGCAGCGGTTGCGGCATCTGCGGCGCGCGCGAGCTGGAGCAGGCGGTGCGGCAGCCTCGCCGTGTCGAGCGCAACCTGCGTTTCAGCCATGCCGCCATCGAGCATGCACTGACTGCACTGCCGCCACACCAGCTGATGAATACCGCCACCGGTGCGGTGCACGCCGCCGCGTGGGCCGATGCGCAAGGCCAGGTGGTGCTGGTACGCGAGGACGTGGGACGGCACAACGCACTGGACAAGCTGATCGGTGCGATGCACCACTCCGGCATTGGTGCCGAACAGGGTTTCGCGCTCATCACCAGTCGCGCCAGCTACGAGATGGTGATGAAGGCGGCCAGCGCCGGCATCGGCATGCTGGTGGCGATCTCGGCACCGACGGCGCTCGCCATCGAGCTGGCAAGAAGTACCGATCTCACGCTGATCGGTTTCGCGCGGTCGGGCAGCCACAATGTCTACAGCCACCCGCAATGGGTCTGCCAGGACGCCGAACTCGGCCAATCCTGAACCTGCCGCGGTAGCGTGGCCACGATCCGCGTGCGGCGTTCGTTCGCATCAACCGCGGGCAAATCACTCTCGGGACTTGCGCTCCTGATGCAGCAACTGGTTGATGCTGTCGCGCAAATATCGGACGACCGGACTGCCCTTCGTCCGCACTGTCAGATGCTGATCGTCGGTCTGTGCCGCCCGCTGGATGACATCCAGCATGTTCTGCAGCGGCAGCCATGTACGTCGCCACAGCAAAAGCACGATTGACAGGCCGAACGCGCCAAGCACGGCGATCCCCACCAGCATGGATCGCGGCACGCCATCGAACAGATCACTGGAACCGGCATCCGGGTCCACCGCCACCAGCGCGGCATGTCCGCCGATCGTTTGCAGCGGCGTGACCCAGGTCATGGCAGCGTTCCGCGCATCGACAAGGCGTCGCGATTGCGGTGATGTCAGGCTGAGCATCGCGGGAGTCTGGCTGGCCACCGCCTGCACGATCCATACATCCACACCACTGGACGGCACTGGCGCAGAGCCCGACACCGGCTGGATGGCGAAAGTGACACCGGTTCCTGCAATGCGACCCACTGCAATGGCAAATTCATCATCAACGTGTGCGGCCGTGAGCAACACGCCTTGCAGCGCGCCACCTCGCAGCAGTGGATTGACCGCAACCCATGTCAGCTGGCCATGATCGACCCATGTGCCCTGTACCGGCTTGAGCGTGGAAATTGCGTTGGCCACCAGCGTATCGCGCTGGATGTCAGCCGGATTTCGCAGCAATATCCCCGAGGTTGCCACCAGCTTGCCGCGGGGATCGAGCACGGCAGCTATGTCATAGCCCTGACGGCGTTCCTTGAGCAGATCGCTAATCGAGGCACTGTCGACGGCGCCTCCAAGCTGCGGATTGGGAATCAATGACTGCGCCACGTAATCGACGAAGGCCGAGTCGTGGGCAAGCACATCGGCGCGAAGCTGAAGCTCCTGCAGGCGGTTGGCCTGGAGCTCGTTTTCGACCGCGCCGACCCGCCGCAATTGGTGCAACAAAATTCCTTGCAGGTTGCGGTGGGTCTGCCAAAGCAGTCCGGCTGCGGCAATCGCCACGACCACCAGCACCAGCGCGACTCCGCTGAGCAGGAAACGTGAGGCCGGCCTCATGGTGACGGTCCCGCATTCAGTTCGGTCGACATGCGCGGCTTGATCACCTGCAGCACCTGCTTGATGACCGTGCCACTCGCCGGCAGGCTTATCGCCTGGCTGGCCGGCAGCGCGCGCGGGTTCCAGAAGTGCAGCATTCCCGGACCTGCCGGCAAGCCGCGCATGCTGAAAGTGCCATTCGCCGCAACCTTGGCAACGTAGCCGGACGGTACCACCAGCATGTCCAGTTCCATCGAATGGTGCACGTTGCAACTGATCAGCACGAGCCCTGCACGGGTGAACGAATGCGAGGCTTTTTCGCCTGCGCCCTGGTAGCCGAGATCGAAGCTTGAGCCGGGTGTCACAGAGAATACGTTGTGGCGCACATCATCCAGATTCACGAAGGTGACCGTGCTGCCCTGCGGTATGGCAATCGCTTCGGGGCTGAAATCACGGTTGTGGGTGTAAACAGTGAAATGACCCGGCTTGACATGCGATGCACCGTTGCCAGGGACGAAATACACCAGCGTATCGGCCTGCTCGCCGGACGCGACCTGCTGACCATGCGCCGCGTGCAGGTCGACATGGCCGCTGATCTCGACCTGAGCCGATGCCGGCTTGGCCGCGACCACGGCACTTGATTCTGCCTCTCTCGGCGGGACTGCCTTGCGTGGTGCATGACGGACTTTCGGCGGTGCCGGCATCGGTGCCGGCGCGGCAACCGGAGCAGGTGGCGGCAAGGTCACGGCCATTGGCGCCACAGGGGACGCAGGGCGCGCAGGCGGTTCTGCTACCTGGCTGTCGTCTGCAGGCATGGGCGAAGAAACCGGTGCCGGACTGGGAATGACTGTCGGTGTGGGCATCGGCTTGGGAGCTGGTGCAACAACAGCTGGCCTGGTCGGCGTCATGCTGCACGCACCGAGCATCATCAGCATGCCGGCAAGAGTTGAGCGATAGATGGACATATGACCCCCTGTGGTCATTCAATCAATTCACGTTACACATCGTGTACTGGTGTGACGCCAGTGAAATGCCGAAGCGCAATATCCGCGGCCGGCGTAACGAACAGTTATTTCGTGATCACCGCGGAATGCATCGGAGCCAGCTTCGCCAGCAGCTTGTTCTGGGCACGGAACGGTACCTTGTTCTTGTCCATCGCGTTCTGCAGATCCTCGATCAGTGCGTTCAATGCGGCGCGATTGATGCCAAGGTTGCGGTGCACCTTTTCCATGTCCTTGCCGGTATAGGTGCAAGGGCCATCGAGGATCACGCAGAACTGATCGACCAGCTCGACCTTGATGTGCTCGCGATCCGTGTTGACGAAGTACGGTCGCGTACGCGTGTCGGCCATCATGTTGTCCATGAAGTCATTCATCAGCGTGACCAGGCCAGACTTGCCGCCGAATTCTTCGAATACCGGCTTGAGCGATGGATCGCGCGGCGCCGATGCCGCCATGGCGGCGGACTGTTCCGGTATCGGCGCGGCATCCTGCGCCACCACATTCCGGGCAAGCAGCATGATCGCGACCAGCGCTGCAGCATGAAGGGAAACCTTGTGCATGATTATTTTCCTGGATGAGTGCATGACGATCAGAATCCGACCTGGACGGAGGCGTAGAAACCGCGCTGCCGTTCCTTGATCACGATGTTGCCGAGATCGGCATAGGCAAGCGTCAGCGAGACATGCTTGGTCGGCGCCCAGGCGACAAAGGCGTCGTACCAGTCGCCTTCCTTGGCGATACCCAGGTTGTCCGGCTTCTGCCGGTATTCCGCACCCACCGCCCAGTGGCGGCTGATCAGATAAGCCACCGAACCTTCGAATTCAGGTCGGTAGGCGTCGTGTTTGTCACCGCCAAAACCGAGAATGCCGATCTGGTTGGCCTTGGTGAAGCGAAGCGTGCCATTGACCAGCAGGCTTTGGCCCAGAAACAGCTTGGTCGCGCTGACGTAGTAGTCGTTGCCCTGGTCGGACTTTGCACCGATGAATCGCAGTACGGCGTCCTGGTCGTTCTTCTTGTGCTGCGCACCGATCGAGACTTGCGGCAGCCAGCTATCCTGGTCGAGTACGACATCGCCGAACAGGCGCACTTTGACGCCGATGATGTTTTGCTGAAAAGTGAAGCCCTGACCCAGCCCCAGTGCCGCACCGACTTGCTCGGTATTGAAACGCTGCTGCGACGCTGATATTTCGACGCGGTCGTAAAGGCCTACCATCGCGCCGATTTCGTTCAGTTGATAGTCCGGCAGGTTCACGTGGGTGACAAACGCGTTGCCACCGACTTCATCGCCGGTACCGTAACCGCCGATCACGGCCCATGGTGTCAGCCCACCGCCCGCCGCACCCTCGATTTGCGAAACGCCGCCGGTGAGCAACAGCTTGTTGCTCACCGTCGGTTCACTGGCATCACTTGCGCTTGCGGCATCTGCCGCCGCAGCGGTTGCTGATGCAAGACATCCACTCAGCGCCAGCCCGACCAGCCACGCAGCCCGGTTCATTCTGAACATGTCCATTCAAGCTTCCCCCTTAGAAGGCAGCGCGATAAGCGCATGCCACTACATATACGAACCAGCTGGAGGTTCGGATGCAAGTTCCTGCTTGACCGGTTCAGCGCACCACGTGCCAGCTTCCATTCACGCCGTCGCCATCGAGATCCCCGGGCCTGGCGTCGCCGGCAAAGAGGTACAAGGGCTGTCCCAGATAGACCCACTGACGGATGCCATCGGCGCGCTTGACCACACTGTAGTCACCGGTTGCCGTGTCCCCTGCCCGGACGACGTAGGGCGGCCAAACCGTGGCACACGAGGCCGCACATCGACTCTGGCTGGACCTGCCATCGGGGCCGTAGGTGTAAAGCGTTTGTCCGCCTGATCCGACCAGAAGACCCCGTCCATTGTGTTGCGGCGGCGAACTCGCTGAAGCAGTACAAGCGATGATCAGAAGCAGCAGTGCAGCTGAGTGTCGAAACGGATTCATGCCGTACCTGTGCGGGCTGCAGGCCTGGTGCCTGCCGCATCCTGATACGTGGCTGGCAGGCTCACGGACGCATGGTTGATGCACCCGTGATTGGCGCGGCACGCAAACCGGCAGAATCCTGCTTCAATGGCTGCGCTTGCCACTCATCGACATGGACTTCATGCTAGAGGAGTACCTTTCCAGCGAGATCCGCCTTGCCCTGCTGGAGCGGCTTGCGGCACCTGCAGTTTCTGCGACCCAAAGGATGCGTTCCCATGAGTGTCAGCACTCCCGCTGAACGCGACGAGTTGAACCAGTTGCTGGTACAGAGCGGGCGTGGGGACCAGAAGGCCTTCGCCGAACTGTACAAGCGGACTTCCTCCAAGCTGTTTGGCGTGTGCCTGCGCATGCTGCGCGATCGCGGTGAGGCAGAGGAAGTGCTGCAGGAGACTTACACCACGGTGTGGCGCCGCGCCGCCAGCTTCGATCCCGGCAAGGCCAGTGCGATCACCTGGCTGGTGACGTTGTCGCGCAACAAGGCCATCGACCGCCTGCGTCAGCACCGCGAGGAACTGCTGGACGACCCGTTGAAGCTGGAAGAAGCTCCGGACGATCAACCCAGTCCTGCCGCCGACGCCGAATCCAGCCAGGAGTACCGGCGGCTGGAACTTTGCCTTGATGAACTGGAACCACAACAGCAGAATTCGGTGCGTGAAGCCTTTTTCACCGGAGCTACGTATAACGAATTGGCGACACGCTGCAAGGTGCCGCTCGGAACCATGAAAAGCTGGATCCGCCGCAGCCTGATGCAACTTCGCACGTGCCTGGACCAATGAACACGCCCGCCGACGACGGTAACAACAATCTCCGTTACGCCGAGTACGTCTTGGGCGTGCTCGACGCCGACACACGCGCCGCGGTCGCCCACGAAGTGGAGACGATCGATGAGGCCGCAGTCGCCGTGGCGCTGTGGCAAAAGCGCCTGATGCCGCTGGCCGAAACGATCGAAGACGTGAAGCCTGCGGCATACGTCTGGGCGCGCATCCACGATGCGCTGCAATTCGATGCGCCGGTACGCTCGGCACCCCGCAAAGGTCTGTGGGACAACCTTGCCCTGTGGCACTGGCTTGGCATGGGCGCAAGCGCGGTGGCCGTCGCCTTGCTGGTCGTGATGGCGCTGCCGCGCCAGACCACGACGCCGACGCCGACCGTGATCAGCGCCGGTTACATGGCAGCCACCATCCAGCAGGACAACGGCAGCACCGGCTGGACCGCCACCATGGATCTGCAGAATGCGCGCATGGTCGTGGTGCCTGCCACGCCCGTGGCCTTCGCGCAGGGACGCGAGCCCGAGCTCTGGCTGATTCCCGCCGGCGGCAAACCCATTTCAGTGGGCATGATCGCGCTGGACAAGGCCACCACGATCGCGCTTGATCCAGCCACATTGGCGAAGCTCGGCCCGACCGCTGCGCTTGCCGTATCGGTGGAGCCGATCGGCGGCTCGCCGACCGGACAGCCGACCGGCGCGGTGATCGGCAAGGGCGCGATCGGTGCGGCAGCTGACTCGCGAACCAAGGTGGCCAGTGCCACGGTGGCTCGCACGGATCGGATGTCGGTCTGATCGTCGCATGAGCACGGCGCTGGTCCTGTTCCGGCGTGACCTGCGACTCGCCGACAATCCGGCGCTGAGCGCCGCCTGCGCTGCTCATGCGCAGGTGTTCCCGGTCTATGTCCACGCATCGGACGACGATGGCGAATGGACAGCTGGCGCCGCCAGTCGCTGGTGGCTGCATCATTCGCTGGCCGCGCTGGAAACCCGCTTGCATGCGCATCATGCGGGCCTGCATTTGCGTCGGGGCGACATGCTGCAGGTGTTGCAGGATCTTGTCGGGCAGACCGGTGCCGAAGCGGTGTACTGGAATCGTCTGTACGAGCCGGCAGCCATCGCCCGCGACACGCATATCAAGAGTGCGTTGCGCGAACAGGGCATCCACGTGCAAAGCCACAACGCTGCACTTTGGTGCGAGCCCTGGCAGATCGCCACCCAGCAAGGCGAGCCGTATCGCGTGTTCACACCGTACTGGCGCAACCTGCGCCAACAACTGGCCGTAACCGAACCCCTGCCGGAGCCTGCCCTGCCCGGCTGGCGAAAACTGCCCGGCGGTGTGCGGCTGTCGTCGCTCGAGCTGCTGCCGCGCATCCACTGGGACGACGGCATCGCCGCTGCGTGGCAGCCGGGTGAACGCGGCGCGCGGGAACTGCTGGAAATCTTCGGCGACGATGCCGTGGGCGATTACGCGCATGCGCGCGATCTGCCGTCGCGACACGGCACTTCGCGGATGTCACCGCACCTGCATTTCGGCGAGATCTCGCCGCGGCAGATCCACTTCGAACTCGACCGTCTCGCACGCCGCGTCGATGCCAGGCGTCGGGCGGATATCGAACCGTATCTGCGCGAACTGGGCTGGCGCGAATTCGCCCATCACCTGCTGTTCCACTTTCCGAAGACGCCGACCGAGAATTTCAATCCGCGCTTCGACCGCTTCGAATGGGCACGCACACACAAGACGCTACTCGCGCGCTGGCAGCAGGGCCGCACCGGCATTCCGCTGGTCGACGCCGGCATGCGCGAGCTGTGGCACACCGGCTGGATGCATAACCGCGTGCGCATGATCGTGGCCAGCTTCCTGACCAAGAACCTGCGCCAGCACTGGCATCACGGCGCGCGCTGGTTCTGGGACACGCTGGTCGATGCCGACCTCGCCAACAACACGCTGGGATGGCAATGGGTGGCTGGCTGCGGCGCCGACGCCGCGCCGTACTTCCGCGTGTTCAACCCGGTCACGCAATCGAAGAAATTCGATCCGGAAGGAATGTATCTGCGCCGCTGGCTACCCGAACTGGCCGATGCATCGACCGCGCTGCTGCACGAGCCATGGAAGGA
>JBDTZX010000070.1:0-8290 GCA_040004895.1 Rhodanobacter sp.
TGCCCGTGATCTCGATTTCGGTGAAATGCTGGCGGTGACCCTGCTGACGCTTGTAGTGCTTGCGGCGGCGGAATTTGATGATGCGGATCTTGTCGGCGCGACCATGCTTGCGAATGGTGGCGCTGACGGTGACTCCATCAACCAGCGGCGCGCCCACGGTGATCGATTCGCCAAGGCCATGCAGCAGCACCTGGTCGAAGCTCACGGTTGCGCCCTCTTCGGCGTCGAGCAATTCCACGCGCAGGACATCGCCCTGCTGAACGCGGTACTGCTTGCCACCGGTCTTGATGACTGCGTAACTCATCGGAATGCCCTTCTGTCGTTATTCTCTTGGGTATCGTCATGACCCGAACAGGGACTGACGAACCGCGGATTATAACGATCATCGGCCGCACTGGTCAAATACTGACCACCGTTGCCTCATGCGGCCTGAATCCCCTGAAATCAGGCCGATGCGCTCAATGTTTCTGCGCCTGCGGCAAGGCAGGCGGCGGTGTCACGGGCCTGAGGCTGTTGGCGGGCAGTGGCGCAGCGGCGCCCGACGATGCCGCCGCCGGGCCGGCCGGACACTGCCCCTGGCCGTCCAGCGACCCGCGTTGCTGCAGCCGCTGAATCATCAAGTGCCCTCGATCGGCACCCCACTGCTGGCCGACTTTCATCCCCTCGGCCATGGTCAATGGCATTTCGACGATGACTTTCTGGCCGAGCGGCGAGCGGTAGAACTTCAGCAGGCCATCGACGTCGCCACTGCTGAAATGCTTCTGATAAATCGGCACCATCCGGCCCATCAGCTGCTGGATCGAGCCGGTATCGATAAAGCCCTGCCAGTACGACGCCGGTATGCAGGGCACGCTCTGCGCCATCACCGTGGCCATCTGCGCGTTCATCTGGCCGAACATCTGGCTCATGTGCATCAGCTCGAACAGCTGGAGAACCTGCTGCTCGCTGGGCGGCGACGCGGCAGCTGGGCTTGCATGGGATGCATGCGCATGCACTTTCGATTTCTGCTTCGAATGCGTCGGATGCGCATGGGTTTTCTTGTGCGTATGCGTCGTCGCGTGGGCCGAACCTGTCGCGACCAGCAATGCAGCTGCCGCAATTGCCGTCCATCGATTCATGGCCACTTCTGCAGGTGACGGCCACGCTGGCCAGCGAAGCGCATTTAGCCACAGCGGCGGCGCAATGAAAACCCGGGCACGATCCGCCACCGACGCCAACTCGCATGTGCCGGGGCGGCCATCGCCGGTCGTGAAAGGCCCCATGCAGCTAGCTTGGTATAGTGGAAAGTCCACCCCATATCCGAGCGTCATGGACACCATTCGCATCCGCGGCGCACGCACGCACAACCTCAAGAACATCGACCTCGATCTGCCGCGCGACAAGCTGATCGTGATCACCGGCCTGTCCGGCTCGGGCAAGTCCTCGCTGGCGTTCGACACCATCTACGCCGAGGGCCAGCGTCGTTATGTCGAATCACTGTCGGCCTATGCGCGGCAGTTTCTGTCGATCATGGAAAAGCCCGACGTCGATCACATCGAGGGCCTGTCGCCGGCGATCTCGATCGAACAGAAGTCCACCTCGCACAATCCGCGATCCACCGTCGGCACCATCACCGAGGTCTACGACTACCTGCGCCTGCTGTTCGCCCGCGTCGGCACCCCGCGCTGCCCGGATCACGGCATTCCTCTGGAGGCGCAGACGATCAGCCAGATGGTCGATTCGACGCTGGCGCTGGACGGCGGGAAGCGCTTCATGCTGCTGGCGCCGGTGATCCGCGAGCGCAAGGGCGAGCACGTGCAGGTGTTCGATCAGCTGCGCGCGCAGGGCTTCGTGCGGGCGCGTGTCGACGGTGTCGTCTATGACCTCGACGCGGTGCCGCCGCTGACCTTGCGCCAGAAGCACACGATCGAAGTGGTGATCGACCGCTTCCGCCCGCGCGACGACATCAAGCAGCGTCTGGCCGAATCGTTCGAAACCGCGCTGCGACTCGGCGACGGGCTGGTGATCGTGGTGAACATGGATGCTGCACATGGAGGTGCGAATGCCGAGGGCGCAGGAAGCGCAGGAGCGCCCGACGCAAAAGCTGCGGAGCAGTTGTTGTCCTCGCGTTATTCCTGCCCGGTCTGCGACTACTCGTTGCCGGAACTGGAGCCGCGGCTGTTCTCGTTCAACTCGCCGGTCGGCGCCTGTCCGGCATGTGACGGTCTGGGCGTGACCCAGGTGTTCGACGCCGCGCGCGTGGTCGGCCATCCCGAACTGCCGCTTTCCGGCGGCGCCGTGCGTGGCTGGGATCGTCGCAACGCCCATTACTTCCAGTTGATCCTCTCGCTCGCGGCGCACTACAAGTTCGACGTGGATGCGCCGTGGCGGAAACTGCCGGCGGACGTCCAGAAGGCCGTTCTGTTCGGCAGCGGCAAGGAGAAGATCGCATTCCGCTACATCACCGAGCGCGGCGGCAAGGTCACCCGCGAGCATCCGTTCGAGGGCATCCTGCCGAACCTCGAACGACGCTACAAGGAAACCGAATCCCCGGCGGTGCGCGAGGAACTGGCCAAGTACATCAGCGACCAGCCCTGTCCCGACTGCAACGGCCAGCGGTTGAACCGTTCCGCACGCAACGTGTTCGTCGCCGACCACGCGTTGCCATCGCTCACCCACCGCTCGATCGACGATGCACTGGCGTTTTTCGACAAGCTCAAGCTGACCGGCTGGCGCGGCGAGATCGCGGTGAAGATCGTCAAGGAAATCCGCGAACGGCTCACTTTTCTCAACGACGTCGGTCTCAATTACCTCACGCTCGACCGCCAGGCGGACACGCTGTCCGGCGGCGAGGCTCAGCGTATCCGGCTGGCGTCGCAGATCGGCGCCGGCCTGGTCGGCGTGATGTATGTGCTGGACGAACCGTCGATCGGCCTGCATCAGCGTGACAACGAGCGCCTGCTCGGTACGCTCACGCGCCTGCGCGACCTCGGCAACACGGTGATCGTGGTCGAACACGACGAAGATGCGATCCGCATGGCCGACCATGTGCTCGACATCGGACCGGGCGCCGGCGTGCACGGTGGCGAAATCGTGGCACAGGGCAGCGTCAAGGACATGCTGGCTTCGCCACGCTCGGTGACCGGCCAGTTCCTGTCCGGCAAACGTGCGATCGAGGTGCCGCAGGAACGGCGTCAACCGATCGACGACGAATCATGGCTGCATCTGAAGGGCGCCAGCGGCAACAATCTGAAGAATGTCGACCTGTCGATTCCCTCCGGGCTTTTCACCTGCGTCACCGGCGTCTCCGGCTCGGGCAAATCGACCCTGGTCAACGACACTCTGTTTCGCATCGCCGCCGCCGAATTGAACGGTGCAGGCACGCAGGCGGCGGCGTACAAATCGGTCACCGGCATGGAGCTGTTCGACAAGGTCGTCGACATCGACCAGTCGCCGATCGGCCGCACGCCACGTTCGAATCCGGCGACGTATACCGGGTTGTTCACCCCGCTGCGCGAGATGTTCGCGCAGGTGCCGGAGGCGCGCTCGCGCGGCTACACGCCAGGTCGTTTCAGTTTCAACGTACGCGGTGGTCGCTGCGAAGCGTGCGAGGGTGACGGCATGATCAAGGTGGAAATGCATTTCCTGCCGGACGTCTATGTGCCGTGCGACGTCTGCCACGGCAAGCGCTACAACCGCGAGACGCTGGAAATCCACTACAAGGGCCACACCATCGCCGATGTGCTCGGCATGACTGTGGAGGACGCGCTGAAGCTGTTCGAGAACGTGCCGACCATCGCGCGCAAGCTCGACACGCTGCGTGCGGTGGGGCTCGATTACATCAAGCTCGGACAGAGCGCGACCACACTTTCCGGCGGCGAGGCGCAGCGGGTAAAATTGTCCAAGGAACTCTCCAAACGCGACACCGGTCGCACCCTGTACATCCTCGACGAACCGACCACCGGCCTGCATTTCCATGACATCGAGCAGTTGCTTGACGTGTTGCACCAGCTGGTCGACCAGGGCAATACGGTGGTGGTGATCGAGCACAACCTGGACGTGATCAAGACCGCCGACTGGGTTGTCGATCTCGGCCCCGAAGGCGGTGGCGGCGGCGGGCAGATCCTGGTCGCCGGCACGCCGGAGACGGTTGCCGCGACGAAGAATTCGCATACCGGCCACTTCCTGGCGCCGCATCTGAAGTCCAGCAAGGCAAACAAGGCAGCACGGGCGCCGGGTGCGGAAAAGCGTGTAAAGGCCGGCACCAAGCACATCGCCTCGGCCGACAAGTACCGGCCAATGCCGCGGAAGAAACGTTCGTGAGCCCCGGTGAACCTGCCGTTGACAACGCCGCCGACGACGAGCCGCTGATCGTCGCTGCGCTCAGCGTGCGCTGGCGTGATCTCGACGCGTTCAACCACGTCAACAACTCCAACTTCCTGACCTATCTCGAGGAGTCGCGGCTGCAGTGGCTGGCCAACGTACCGGGACTGTGGTTCGACGACACGTCGATGCCGGTGCTCGCCGCCAGCGCGATCAACTACCGCCTGCCGATCGCGTGGCCCGCGTCGCTGCATGTCGAACTGCGTTGCGAACGGCTGGGCAACAGTTCGATGACCATCGCCCACCGCATCATCGATGCGGCTGACGCAACACGCCTCTATAGCGACGGCCATGTGGTGATGGTGTGGATGAATCCGGCGACCGGCAAGCCGGTGCCGTTGCCACCGGCGATTCGGGCGGCGGCAACACGCAGCTGAGCCGAAACGGCGAGCGCGTTGCTGCCCGTGCATCAGGAAACATTCAAAAGTGCGTTTGTTCCCGCGCAAAAAAAAAGGGCCGGTGAGGGCCGGCCCTTTTCCAGACATCCTGATCCGGGGATCAGTCGATCTTGTAGTCCAGCGTCACCTGGATTTCCCGACCAACATAGTTGGCGTTGTTCAAGGTCGGAATGAACTCGAACCCGCCGGCGTAGTAAGGAATCTTGCCGATATTGTTGAAGATGTTGGAGACGCCCAGACTCACCTTGGTACGGTCATCGAAGCGATAACCGATGTTCGTGCTCCAGGTGATCCACGCCGGCACGTGACCCAAGTAGACCGTGCAATCCGGATCACCGGAACTCGGCGAAATACCGTTGTCCAACCTGTTGCAGCCGTTGTAGTTCGGCGCGCGAACCCGACCGGTACGATCGCCGTACAAGGTCACGTCCCACGCACCGCCACGCCAGTTGACGGTACCGCGCACCTTGCTTGCTGCATGCTGGTAGCGAGTGTTGAGCAGCGGATCGGAGGCCAGCGAGCGCTCCTTGTAAGACAGGTTATCGGTGTAATCGATGCTGAGGTTGAAGTTGCCCCAGTTGGCGGTACGCAGCGCGTAAGCCAAGTTGGCATCGATACCCGTCACGGTCAGCTGGTTCTCGTTGATCGGACCGCTGTACACCTTGGTGATATTGCCATTGCCATTGTCGTCACGCACAACGTTACCAATCACGTTCTGGCAATAAGCCGACCCAGGCACGTGCGCTATATAGGGCGAGCCATCCACATTCAAACCGGTGCGGCAACCGGCCTCGTCGGCCAGTACCGTGTCCGTTCCTATAACCACGATGCCGTTGTTGATGCCGATGCGCCAGTAGTCGGCTGATAGCGACAAGCCATCCACGCCCGGAACCTGCCAGGCGAACCCGTAGGTCCAGGATTTTCCGGTTTCGTTGTTCAGGCTCGGGCTGCCCGCCTGATATGAGGTGAAATAGGTACTGTGCTGGACCGCCTGGCAATTTCGATCGCCAGCGTTGATGCACTGCCAAGGGTCAGCGTAGATGCCAACCTGGGACTGCGACGGATTCTTGTAGATGTACTGCATGTCAGGCGCGTGGAAATTGGTGCCGTAGGAACCGCGCAACAGCAGGCCGTCATAGGGACGATATTCCAGCGAACTGGCCCAGGTGCGGGCCACGTCCGCAGCGCTGGCATCACGATATTTGTCCAGACGGCCCGAGATGGTCCAGGTCAGGTTCGACAACAAGGGAATGCGCAGTTCAGAACCGAGCGATACGCGATTGCGGGTGCCGGCGCCGGTGATGTAATCCTGGAACGGGTCGCCGAAGGTGGTGGTGTTGCCACGCGGATCAGGCGACAGCTGGAACCCCTGATGGACAGCTTCCAGCACGGCAGCGAACCCGACCGGGCCCGCCCAGGTCTTGAACAGTTCGTCGGTGTTGACGTTCAGCGAGGCCTGATCCATCCAACTCGCGGCGCTGTTCTCGCCGACCACACCAAACGACTGATATTCCGCCGGAGAAATCGGGTTCCAAAAGCGGCCCGAGTTCAACGCATACACCGGCACGGAGTTGCCACCTATCGTCGTGTTGCCGAGCTGCGGGCCGAAGAAGAAGTCGAACATGCCCTGTTCGTTGAGACCGGTGTAGCGCTCGTGCACGATGTACTTGTTGCTGCCGAGATTCAAATCCCAGTTGAAGCGTCCGTCCAGGAAGGTGCCGCGCAGTCCAGTATGGATGTCCCAATTCTGCTCCTTGTCGTGCGTATTGCCGAAGCTGCCCAGTTCTTCCGGCGTCAGCTGGCGGAAATAATTGGTGATCATCTGACCGCTGGTCTGGTCGTAGAAGCCGTTGGGCAGGCCGCCCATCGGATACAGGAACGGCAGTTCGGTTTGGGACGTGCCAAGAGTGTCCCACAGCCCGATGGAGCCATACGCCTGCAGGCCGTTCTTGAAATCGTATTCGCCGGCGATATACGCATCCTTGTTGTCGCTGCCGGGAGTCAGCACCCAGTTGGAGAAATACTTCTGCGTGCAATACGGACCATGATCGGTGACATCACCGGTATTGACCGTGTGACCGGTGGTGCTGACAGTCTTGGAATCGCGCAGGGTGAAATTGTTGCCAAACTGCGAACACGCCCCAGCTGGCGGCGCGATGAAGTTGCCATCCGCGTTGTTGAGCGCCAGGCCGTCGTAGGTATTCCAGCCGAACAACCTCGCGTTCTGGTCGTAAGCGCCATAGCCCGCGTCGTCTTCCGAATCCGTGTAGGGACGGTCACGTCCGAACAAGCCGCTGCGATGCGAACGCTCCAGGTTGTAGACGATGTGCCAGTTATCGCCGGACTTGCCACCGACCAGGTTGAAATCACCGTAATCACGCCCGCCACGCGTCGCCCCGCCGAGCGTCATCTGCACATCGTCACCCTGGTATTCCTTCTTCAGGATGATGTTGACCACGCCGGCGATCGCGTCCGAGCCATACAGCGACGATGCTCCGGTCGCCAGGATTTCGATGCGATCGATCATGCCGGTGGGGATGTTGTTGTAGTTCTGGAAGTTGGTACTCGCGTTGGACGACTGCGGATAGTCGCTGACGCGATGACCGTCAACCAGCAACAGGCTGCGACCCGGGCCCAGATTGCGCAGATTGAGGTTTCGCGCATTGACCGAGCTGGCGCCCCAGGAGGGAGCCGTCTGCGCAACACCGGTCTGGGTGATGGAATTCATCAACTCGTAGACCGTGGTGAATCCTTCCTGCTTGATCTGCGCACCGGTGATGGTGACGACCGGTGCCGGCCCTTCGATTTCCACGCGCGGAATCAGCGAGCCGGTCACCACGACTTTCGGCAGGGTCACGGTCTTTTTATCCGAACTGTTCTGCCCGGACGGCTGATCGCTGGCTGACGATGCAGTGTCCTGCTGACTGGCTTGCTGATCCGTGTTTGGCGATGTCGACGCATGCGCGAAGGCAGGCGCCACGAAAAGCGATAACGCCAAGGAACTGGCAAGTACGCTGCGGCGTAAGAAAATCTGGCTCATGGCTCTCCCCTCATGCTGATCAATTGGTTGCTTGGGCCCCCGTCCAAGTCGATCCGGACAATCAAATCCATCAACGCGGCGGCCAACGAGACCGCCAAAGAGGATTAAACTGTCTTTTAGATCGATCCATACGTTAGCTCCCGGGCTTTCCTTTAAGCAACATTGCACTGCAACATAAAAACCCGATGACCCGTGAGGGACCCGCTCCAAGGCGCCCGGAATCGCGTTATTCCACCGTTTCAGTGGTACGGAGTTCTTGCTCCCGCCTCGTCATTTCTCTCCAATCAGCCCTTGCCAAAACGAGAACTCCCGTGATCCATCCATTCCTGCGTCCTTTGCTGCAAGCCATTGCCGTCGGTGCCTGCATCGGCATGACCAGCCCCGTCGTGCGGGCACAAAATCCGGCAGCGATGCAGCCGTCGCCGCAACAGTCGCATTGGCAGGATCTGGAATTCGGCGTCATCGTGCATTTCGGCACCAATACGTTCCT
>JBDTZX010000505.1:0-26940 GCA_040004895.1 Rhodanobacter sp.
ACCATCTTGTCGATGTAGTCGACGCTGATGGTGATGTCGGTGGTGATCGCCGGATCGCCACCGCCGAGCAACTTGTACAGCGGCGCCTTGTAGAGCTGTCCCCAAAGGTCGTAGATGGCGATCTCCACGGCTGCCTTGGCGCTGGTGTTCTTTTCCATCGCGCCCTGGATCAGCTGGGTGATGCGATTGAGATCGGCGATGTCCTGGCCAATCAGCCGCGGCGCGATGTAGTGGCGGATCGCGGCGATGATCGAGCCGTGCGTATCGCCGGTGATGACCGCGGTGGCCGGCGCCTCGCCGTAGCCGATGTTGCCGTCATCGGTGTGCACCATCACCACGATGTCCTCGATCGTGGCGATCGTGCGCAGCGCGGTCTTGAACGGCGTCTTCAGCGGTACGCGCAGCATGCCGAACGTGATCTTGGTGATCTTCATGAGGCTGTGTTCTTCATGAGGCGATGTTCTTGAGGCGAATTTTCATGGAGTCCATGTCCCTGGTGTTCCTGGCGCGGCGTGCGTCTTTCAGTGGCGGATGTGCACAATGCTGGTCATGCGGTCGACGTAGGTCTGGTGGTCGTTGAACTGGTTCGGCAGCAACGGCGTCACCGATACCGCGTTGAGCTCGACGTGGCCCATGCTGCCGTCGCCCTTGCGGTAGGTCATGCCGAGCACGTCGTGAATCACGTACGGCTCGCCATTGCGCTGGCCGATCACCAGCATCACGTGGCCGGGGATGTAGACCAGGTCACCGACTTGCAACTCGTGCGCAGCCTTGAGGCGCGCCTCGTGGCTGTCGGCGTCGGTGAATGTCCGATGCTGCAGCGCCGGACTGATCGCCTGCTTGCTGGTGTTGCGCGGCATCTGCACGCCCATGCTGCGATACACGTCCGAGACGAAGCCGCTGCAGTCGCGACCGTTGTAGCCGTGGCCCCAGCCATAACGTTCGCCGAGAAACTTGAACGCCTGGCGGATGATGTTGACCGACGTCAACGGCAGGTAGTCTGGTGCAGAATCGGTGTTCTTCTGCAGTAGTGCCGGCGTGAACTTCAACAGGCCGTCGGCATCGCGAATGGGAAGTTCCAGCGTGTAAGCAGCGTACGGTGTCTGCCCGTTCACCGGCTGGTCCGGCGGCAGGCCGGTCAGCAGCGGCACGCGTGTGCTCATGTCCAGCTGCAGTTGCGACACGCCCGGGACTTCGCGGGTGAACACGGTGCGCACGGTGGCGCCGGTGATCACGCGAAAAGGCTTCTTGTCGACATAACCGAACACCTGCGCGGCAGGGCCTTCGGCGATGTTCTCCTTTTCGGTCCATGCCGCGTAGCGCGGACTGATCACGAACAGCCACTTGCCGTCGCGGCTGGTGTGCACGATCGCCACCGGCACACCGGGAAACTCGGCGGTTTCCTGATAGCGATCGATGTCGGTATCACCTTTCTCGCTGAACACGCGCAGGTTGCCGGGAAACGTCCGGAATGACGCGCGCCGGACCACCAGCCCGTAGCGGGTGGCTTGCTGCGCGGGGACGCTGGCGAGCGCAAGATTGTCGACCATCGCGTCGAACATGGCCGACGTCACCGGCTTGCCGTCGACATCGAACATCGGCTTGCTCGGACGCTCGGAAATTTCGTTGATCCAACCGGCCACCTGTTCACGCGTCAGTGATGCCGGCAGCGTATGCAGGTCGTGCATTGATGGATCGTCCTTGAGCAGCTTCGCGTTCTCGGCATCGATCTCGGCGCGGCTGAGGATCAAGCGATTCGGCTGCTTCTGCAGCCCGATCCAGTACTCGGGCGTGAGCTGCGCATCGCCGACGCCCATCACGCCGGAGGGCGGAATCGCGCTGGGCGGGACGTTGGCGGCGCGATCGCGCGCATGGACCGCCGAGGTGGCGAGACCGAGCGCGAGCAGCGTGGCAAAAGTAATGTGGAATTGCATGATCGTGCTCCTGTAACGAATTCGCCTCATGGTCCGGCCAGCGCGGACATCACGGTCGCCACCAGCAGGCCGAAACCGGTACCGAGGATGTAGCCCAGCAACGCCAGCAGTACGCCCACCGGAACCAGTGCGCGCGAGTAGCTCGCGGCGAGTACCGGCGTGGCGGCCACGCCGCCGATCTGCGCCAGCGAGGAAATGCCGCAGAGATAGAGATCGAAACGGAACAGCTTGGCAAAGCCGATCAACAGCACAGCGTGGATCGCGATGATGGTGACTCCGCACAACAGATAGAGCGGCGCGGCGGCGATGCCGGTGAAGTTGCTTTGCGAAGCGAGCACCGCGACCACGCTGATCAGCATCGCGCTGGAAATGGTGCCGGCGCCAGGGAATCGCGCCAGCGGCGTATGCGCCACCACCAGGCCCGCCGCCGTGGCCAGCAGGATCGTCCACGTGGTACTGCTGACCATGCTGGAGACCGGCAGCCAGCCCGACAGCCAGCCGGAAAGCGCGGCCACCGCCAGCGCCATGCCCAGCCACAGCAGCACACTGTCGTAGGTGGTCGGGCTGCTGACCGGTGTCTCCGCCACCGCCAGGTCGCCGCTGGATTTCGCCTTCGTCCAGCGATTGAACGCCGGCGCCAGCCGCGCCACCGAAAAAAGCACCACCACCCACATCGAGTAGCACAGTGCATCGGTCAGCAGCGACATCGCCAGATGCTGGTCGGACATGCCGATCGCCTGCTTCACCGCGATCATGTTGGCGGTGCCACCCATCCAGCTTCCCGACAGTGCAGCCAGCGGGTGCCAGGCATCGCCGGGCAGCCAGCGGCGATACAGCAGGAAGGTGGCGATGAAGGCGACGAACAACGCGATCGCGGCACAGGTGAACACCGCCAGCACGCGCGGCCCCAGTCGCCAGATCGCGCGCAGGTCGCAGTTGATCATCAGCAGAAACAGCAGCGCCGGCACCATGTGCGTCGTGAGCATCGACTGTGCCGCGCGGATTTCGTCATTGACCTGCCACAGGCCCGACACCGCCAGCGCCGTCACGAACAGATAGGTCAGCACGATCGGCGGCAACACGTTGAACACGCGCCAGTTGAACCGGCGCTCCACGGCGGGAAACAGCCCGGCGGCCAGCAACATCACCGCCAGATAGGGCCAAACCGTATGGATCACAACGTCCCCTCTTTGGATCACCCGCCAGCCCGGCCCGGCGATGGTTTCACATGAAAAGAATAGGTCATTCCTTTCTTGATCTATCGAAGCATAAATTATTGACCGCGATTTGCAAGCATGTTACACAAGGAATTCAAGGGGCTCGACCCGGGGCGTTTGACAGTGCACACGCTGCATCCGATCGCGAAGAAGAAAGGGCGCCAGCGTGTGGGCCTGCGTGTGGCTTTACTGGCATTGCTGGTCGCTTCATCGCCGGTCTTCGCGGTCGATCAGGCAGCGCCTCCCGCAGCCATCGTTACGCAGATTGATGCCGGCCACTTCAAGGCCGCCGATGCGGCGATTGCCGACGCGCTGAAGCAACCGACCCTGTCCACCGAGCAGAAGCGCGCGTTACTGTTCCAGCGCGAACGCATGCGCCGCATCCTGATCGACTTCACCTTGACCGCCGAGGACGTCAAGGCACGCGTGCGCAAGGACATCCCCGACCTTTCCGACGCCGAGTTCGCGAAGTGGGACGCCGCGGGTCTGTTCGAGCGTCAGCTCATCGACGGCCGCACGCTGTATTTCCAGCGCTCGCCGAGCAACCTGTTCCGGATCAGCAACGAGGCCTTGGCGCGTCGCGCGGTGCAGACGCCGATCACCGGCGGGCCGATGGAAACCTTGAACGATCATCAGCGCGCGATCCGCAACGCGGCGCTCGCGCAGCGTCACATCAGCGTGCTGCCGCGACGCATCCGCATGACCCAGATTCTTTCGGTGAAAGCCGATGCCGTGCCGGCTGGCCAGACCGTGCGCGCGTGGATTCCCTACCCGCGCGCAATAGCCGGCCAGCAGGAAAATATCCGCTACATCGAGAGCGAACCGGCAGCGCACCTCATCGCCTCTGCAGCGGCGAAGCAGCGCACGGTGTATCTGCAGAAGACGGCGAAGGCGGGAGAGAAGACCATATTCTCGGTCACCTATGAGGTGACCTTGTCCGCGCAGTACCACGACATCGATGCGAGCAAAGTCACCGCGGCGAAAATCACCCCCGAGCTCGCACCATTCGTTGGCGAGCGCGCACCGCACATCGTGTTCACCGAGTCCATGCGTGCGTTCTCGCGCAAGGTGGTCGGCAGCGAAACGAATCCGTATCGCATCGCGCAGAAACTCTTCGCCGCCGTCGATCGGATTCCCTGGGCCGGCGCGCGCGAGTACTCGACTATCTCCAACATCAGCGACTACGCACTGCACGCCGGTCATGCCGACTGCGGCCAGCAGACCCTGCTGCTGATGACCCTGCTGCGCCTCAACGGCATCCCCACACGCTGGCAGTCGGGCATGGTGTTCGCCGACGACGGCCAATACAGCGACATCCACGACTGGGGCTATCTGTATCTCGCGCCGTACGGCTGGGTGCCGATGGACGTGACCACCGGCCGCCTGCAACCGGGCCCGGGCGATGATAAATCGCTGGAGTGGTTCTACCTGGGCGGACTCGACAACTATCGGATCGCCTTCAACGACGACTTTGGTCGCAGCTTCGAACCGGCCAAGAAATATTTCCGCTCCGACGACGTGGATTCGCAACGCGGCGAAGCGGAATGGCGTGGTGGCAACCTGTACTTCGATCAGTTGAACTACGACTTCAAGTGGACGTTTCCAACCAGGCCGGGCGGTTCCAGTGCGCACGGACCCGACGACGATCGCGCGCAGATCACCGCGCCGGCTCGCTACGCCAGCTTCCTCCAACCCATCGTGTTTCAGCCACCTCTTCCTGTGCAGTGGTTCGTCTCCGCTGATTTCTGATGCTCCCCGCTCCACGGCCCGCATCTTTGCGGGCCGTGTCTTTTTCCCGAATCACGCGGCTTCGGCTTGACCAACCAGGCAATACTTCCCGATCTCCATGACCCAGACTTCGACCGCAATCTCGTCTCCATCGGTGCACGGTGCCACCCTCGACGATGTCGACCTCACCGCGCTGGTGGCACAACTCGGTACGCCGCTGCATGCGTATTCAGCCAGCGCGATCCGCTCGCGCATCGACGCATTGCAGAACGCACTGCATGGCCTCGATGCCGGCATCTGTTACGCGGTCAAGGCCAATTCGAATCTCGCCATCCTGCAGTTGATGGCCAGCGCAGGCGTGGGCGCGGACATCGTCTCCGCCGGCGAACTTCGACGTTGTCTGCACGCGGGCATACCTGCCGAGCGCATCGTTTTCTCCGGCGTCGGCAAGAGCGAGGATGAAATGGCCGGCGCGCTCGACGTCGGCATCCAGCGTTTCAATGTCGAATCGCATGACGAGCTGCTGACACTGCAACGACTGGCTCAGGCGCGACAGGTCGTCGCACGTGCCGCCGTGCGCATCAATCCCGATGTCGATGCGCAGACGCACGCGAAGATCTCCACCGGAAAATCCGAGAACAAGTTCGGCGTCGCCATCGACGAGGCGCGTCGCTGGTTCGCCGATCGCGCACGGCTTTCGCATGTGCAGCTCGACGGCCTGCATGTGCATATCGGCTCGCAGATCCTCTCGCTGCAACCGTACCGGCTGGCGCTGGCTCGGGTTGCCGAGTTCTGGCGCGAGCTCGAGCAGGCCGGTCATCCGATCCGCAGCATCGACGTCGGCGGTGGCCTCGGCGTGCGCTATCGCGCCGACGAAGACCAGCCCATCGCGGCAGCCGACTACGTAGCGGTGATTCGCGAGGCGCTGGCCGACTATCGTGGACGCCTGCTGCTGGAACCGGGGCGCTACCTGGTGGCCGAGGCCGGCGTCCTGCTCACGCGGGTGTTGCGCATCAAGCAGGGCGAGGAACGCCAGTTCCTGGTCATCGACGCGGCGATGAACGATCTGCAGCGACCGAGCCTCTACGACGCCTGGCACGACATCGCGCCGGTGATCGATGACCCGACACGGCGCCAGACACGCTACGACATCGTCGGCCCGGTGTGCGAAACCGGCGACACATTTGCTCGCGCACGCGAACTGCCCGAATGTGTGGCCGGCGACCTGCTCATGATCAAGGCCACCGGTGCTTATGGCGCGTCCATGGCTTCCACATACAACTCGCGGCCACTGGCCGCTGAAGCGATGCTCGACCACGGGCGCTATGCAGTGATTCGCCGCCGCCAGCATTTCGAGGAGATGATGGCCGGCGAACAGCCCGCACGAAACTGGCAAACGACATGAACCGGGAAAACTAATGACACCGATCGTACGCATCGCCGCACTCGCCACGCTGACTCTCGCCGGCACGCTGCCGGCGCACGCGCAGCAGAATTCACCTTTCACTCCGCCGATCACCATCGACACGCATGACGACGTTCCGTTCAACTACATGCGCGAACCACGCTTCGACGTGGGCAAGCCCACGCCGTTGCTGGTCGATCTGGGCAAGATGGAACGCGGCGGACTGAATGCCGCCTTCTTCGTGGTCTGGGTGCCGCAGCACAAACTCGATGCGGCAGGCTACGCCAAAGCCGTGGACCAGGCCGAGCAGAAATACGACGGCATCGGCCGCATGCTGATGCAGTATCCCGACCGTATCCGCCTGGCCACCACATCCGAGCAGCTGCTGGCCAATCACAAGGCCGGCTTGCTGTCCGCAACGATCGAGATAGAAAACGGCTATTCGCTCGGCCACGACATCCATCGGCTCGATGCCGCGTTCGATCGCGGCGCACGCTCGATCGGCCTTGCCCACGTCGGCAACAACGACCTTTGCACCAGTTCACTGCCTGACACCAAGCACGGCGAGCCGGCGATGGGCAGCATCGGCGATACCGGCATGAGCGACTTCGGTCGCGCGGTGGTGAAGCGCGCCAATCAACTCGGCATGCTCGTCGATGTCTCGCACTCGTCGGATGCCTGCGTGCGCGAAGCCCTGAAGATCTCTACCACGCCGGTCTACGCTTCGCACTCCGGCGCCCGCGCGGTGCTCGATCATCCGCGCAACCTGCCCGACGACCTGCTGCGCGCGATCGCCGCCAAGGGCGGCGTGGTCGATGCGGTGGCATACAAGGAATTCTTGAAGCATGACCCGGGTCGCGAAGCGGCCGAAAAGAAACTGCAGAATGCCATTGCGAAGCAGCACGGCGACAAGGAATACGACAGCGACACGGACGATTACCTGCCGGCAATGGATGCAGGCATGGCCGAGATCCAGAAGAAATACCCGCTGGCCTCGCTGGACGAGTACATGAACCAGATCCAGCACATGGTGAAGGTCGCCGGCATCGATCACGTCGGCATCGCCTCCGACTTCGATGGCGGCGGCGGCATCACCGGCTGGGCCAACGCGAGCGAAACGCACAACGTCACCGCGGCGCTGCGCAAGCGCGGTTTCAGCGATGCGGACATCGCCAAACTTTGGGGCGGCAACCTGCTGCGCGTGTGGCGCGAGGTGGAGCGCGATGCGCAGCACTAGGCCGATCCAGTCATTGCCCCCTTCCCTGCGACGCAGGGGAGGGTTGGGGTGGGGTGCTCTTCCGCACGCCCGAGCCACCCCCTCCCAGCCTCCCCCTGTCAGCAGGGGGAGGAGACAAGCGCATGCTCGCGTCAATGGGTGCCTGACCTTGCTGGTCGCCATTGCACTCGGCTGTTCTGCGCATGCCACGAACAGGCCCGGCAATGACTTCAACCGCATCGTCGATGCCGTGGTCGCCCGTTACCACCTGCCGGGCATCGCCGTGGGCGTGATCGAGGACGGCAAGGTGGTCTACATCGGCACGAGCGGCGAAACCATCGCCGGCTCGGGGCAGAAGATCACGTCGCAGACGCTGTTCAAGATCGCCTCCAACAGCAAGGCGATGACCACCGCGCTGCTCGGCCGGCTGGTCGACCAGGGCAAGCTGCGCTGGGACGATCCGGTGACAAAGTACCTGCCGCAGTTCCGCATGCACGATGCCTGGGTCACGCAGCAGATGCGCGTAGCCGATCTGCTTACTCATTCCAGCGGCCTGCCCGAGGGCGGCGGTGACCTGATGCTGTGGCCGGAACCGAACACGTTCACGCGCGCGGACATCATTCACGGCCTGGCGTACATCAAACCGGGTTACAGCTTCCGCTCGCAATACCAGTACGACAACCTGCTCTATGTGGTTGCCGGCGAAGTGGCCGCAGCCGCCGGTGGCGCGCCGTACGAGACATTGATGCATCGCGAAGTGTTCGCGCCGCTCGGGCTGTCGCGCTGCCAAGTCGGCGAGTGGAATCGCGACGCCGTCGGCAACGTGGCGCAGCCGCATCGGCAGGAAAACGGTCGCAACATCGCGATGCGCGAAGACGGCGCTGTCGTCCCGGCCATCACTTCGGATGCGGCCGGTGGCATCCGCTGCGATCTCGACGACATGCTGGCGTGGGCGCACAACTGGCTCGCTCCCACACCCGCGCAGCTGGCGTGGTTGTCTCCCGTGCAGCGCGAGGTCCTGCAATCGCCGCACATGCTGATCCCGGTATCCGCGCGGCGTCGCGCCTGGGACCGGACGCACGTCTATGCCTACGGTTACGGCTGGCGTCTGGCCGATGTGGATGGCGAGTGGATCGTCTCGCATACCGGCACCCTCGGCGGCATGTATTCCGCGCTCACGCTGCTGCCGGATCGCAAATCGGGCTTCGTCTTCATGATCAACGGCGAGGGCGAGGAGGCGCGCACTGTGCTGATCGAAATGCTGACCAAACACTTCACCGCGCCCGACGAAAAGCGCGACGTGAAATGGTATGCCGACGCACTGGAACAGGCTGCAAAGCAGGCCACGGGCAAGTCATCGGCACCCGACACCTCCGCGCAGCAACCGGCAACTGCAGCATCCATGGTGCCGTGGACGGGCACCTATCGCGACCCGTGGTTCGGTGACGTGACGCTGTGCGGACGCAATGGTGACGTGCACTTCGCGGCCGCGAAGTCGCCGCAGCTCGCCGGCACGGTCATGCGTCTGGGCGAGCGCTATCTGGTGCATTGGGACAACCGCAGTGTCGCGCCCGATGCGTGGCTGAACTTTCATCCCGCGCAGGGCGACGGGCCGATCACGCTCGACATGGCCAAGGTCGATGCGCAGGGTGATTTCAGTTCCGACTACGAAGATCTGCGCTTCAGTCGCCTGCGAGGATGCCGCTGAGCCATGCGATGCCTTGCCGCCATGCTTCTGCTCGCCGCGATCGCCCTTTCCTTCGGCGCGCGCGCGGATCAACCGCCACAGTTGTCGACGGCGCGCACCACAAAGGCCGCGGGACTGGTCGATATCCGCACGCTGGTGCCGGATATCGCCGAAGACATCCACTACGCCGGCAGCGACAATTTCGTCGGCCGTCCGGTGGATGGCTACCGCGCCGCAAAATGTTTTCTGCAACGTCCTGCCGCCCAGGCACTGGCACATGTTGAACGCGAACTTCGCGCACAGCATCTGCGTCTGAACATCTGGGACTGCTACCGCCCCGCCCGGGCAGTGGCGGACTTCGTGCGCTGGGCGCACGATCTCGATGACGTACGAACCAAGCCGAAACACTATCCGCGCCTCGACAAGCGCGTGCTGCTTGGCGCCTACATCGCGCCGATCTCGGGGCACAGCCGTGGCGGCACGGTCGATCTCACGCTGGAACGTTGCGCGTCGAGCGGCGGACAATGCGTGCCGCTGGACATGGCGACCGGTTTCGACTTCTTCGATGTGCGCGCGAATACGGACGCACCCGACATCACGGCGGCGCAGCATGCCAACCGGCAGCTTCTGTTGATCGCGATGGCGCATGGCGGCTTCAAGAACTACCCGATGGAATGGTGGCACTTCACCCTGGCGCCGGAGCCGACGCCGCACACGATCTACGACGTACCCGTGCAATAGCCTTCCGGCATACCTGAGGTTCTCCAACATGTCCACTATCGCGCTGGTCGCCATGCTCATGCTTTCCGCTCACGGTGCGGCCGCACCTGAGCCGCACGCGCAGAACGTTCAACCGCTCATGCAGAAGTACGAGGGCAGCGTGCCTGGCGCCTCGCTGCTGGTGATCAAGAACGGCGTGCCACTGATCCGTCGCGGCTATGGCATGGCCGATCTCGAACGGCACATCGCCGCCACGCCGGCGACCGACTACCGGCTCGCTTCGGTGAGCAAACAGTTCACCGCCGCATCGATCCTGCTGCTTGCCGAGGACGGCAAACTGAAGCTTGACGATTCGATCCGTCACTGGCTGCCATCGCTGCCGGCAAGCACTGACAAGGTCACTCTGCGCGAGCTGCTCAGCCATACCGGCGGACTGATCGACTATGAGGACCTGATGCCGGCGAACACCACCAAACAGCTCAACGATCAGGATGTCTTGCGCATGCTGTCGGCGACCTCGAAAAGCTATTTTGCGCCGGGCACCGCGTATCGCTACAGCAACTCCGGTTTCGTGCTGCTGGGGCTGGTGGTGGAGAAAGCTTCCGGCAAAAGCCTGCCCGCCTTCATGCAGCAGCGCATTTTCAAACCGCTGCACATGGATCACACGCTGATGTACATGCGTGGCGGTCCGCAGGTGAGCCATCGCGCCTGGGGCTACAGCGACGATCACGGCCGCTGGAAGCGTACCGACCAGGACCTCACCAGTGCGACGCGCGGCGACGGCGGCATCTACTCGTCCATCGACGATCTGGCGAAATGGGATGCCGCACTGTACGACCGCCGTCTGCTCAGCGATGCCTCGCGCAAGCTTGCCTTCAGCCCGCATGTGAAAGTCGTCGGTGAGCCGTACGAGGCGAGCTACGGCTTCGGCTGGCGCATCACCGGCGACACGCTGTGGCATTCCGGCGAGAGCATCGGTTTCCGCAACGTGATCGTGCGCTGGCCACAGCAACACCTCACGATCATCCTGCTCAGCAACCGCAATGATCCCGAGCCATATCACACGGTGCTGGCGATCGCCGAGCCGTATCTCGAACACTGAACCGCACGCGTCGGCCCGCTTCAGGCATTCGATGCGCCAACGAAGGAATGCTGCAACGATGTTCTCCACGCTTCGCTCACCCCTCCCGATTCCGCGCACCCTGACCCGTCTCGCCCTGCTGTCGTGCGTAGCTTTGCTTGCAGCCTGCGCCAGCGCGCCACCACGCAACCCGCTGGCGAGCTGGGTGCCCTCGTCCAACCACGACATCCGCCGGCCGTTGCTGATCGTGGTGCATTTTACTGACCAGCATTCCGCGCAGGAAAGTCTCGATACCCTGCGCAGCCACAACAGTGGTGGCCCGGTCAGCGCGCATTATCTGGTCGGAAGCGACGGACACATCTACCAGTTGGTGGCCGACCAGCTACGCGCCTGGCATGCCGGCGGAGGCCGCTGGGGCACCATCACCGACCTCAACTCGGCGTCGATCGGCATCGAGCTCGACAACGATGGCCATACCCGGTTCGCGCCGGCGCAGATAGACAGCCTGCTGCGACTGCTCGCCGATCTCACCACACGACTGGACATCCCGCGTACGCAGATCATCGGCCACGAGGACCTGGCGCCCGGTCGCAAAAATGATCCTGGCCCCTTGTTTCCGTGGCAGCAACTGGCCGCCGCCGGCTTCGGTCGCTGGCCGCAAGGGGTACTGATGAATCCACCCGCAGGCTTCGATCCGTGGATGGCGCTGGCCGTGGTCGGCTACTCGCTGGACGATCGTGGCGCGGCACTAAGCTCGTTCCACGATCACTTTCGCGGTGGTGATGCCACCGGCGACAGCTTCGAAGCCAAAGACGTGCGGATTCTGTACAACCTTGTGCAGCAGATCGAATCGGAACGTTGAGCGCCGGCTCATGGCGGGAGCGCTCCCGCCAATGTTGCGGCCCGTCCGATGCTCACAAATAGCCGTTTTCACACCTAGAATCGCAGGCTCGCCGCCAGGGTGACCGACCGGCCATATCGATAATATCCTTGCGACAGCAGCGGATTGCCGTTGATGCTATAGGTCTGAGCTTTGTCCAGCAGGTTCGTTCCTTCAAGACTGACACTGAACATGTCGTTGATGGCGTAGGACAGATTCGCGGTCAACCAGGTGATCGCATCGGCCTGCTCGTTGTAACCCGTCCCCAACACGTTGACCGCCGTCACGAATCCATCGGTGTGATCCGCATTTGCACCTACCGACCACTTGCCCTTTTCGTACATCACACCCAGCGAATAGGTCGCCGGAGCGATGCCTTCCAGTGGGCGCTCTTCTCCGGCCACATAGCTGTTCGACAAGTTGCGGGTGAACTGGGCACGCACGCCGAAACCGTTGCTCCAGAAGTGCTGCAGACCCAGTTCCAGGCCCTTGACCCTCGCGTAGTCGCCGTTGATCGGGCGCATGACGTTGAACAGGGTCGGACCCGTGGTGGTCGGGTTGCCGCCGGTATCCAGAATCGGGCCGACGCCGATGTCCTGTCCCGGCTCCCAACTGGTGGTGATCTGGTTCTTGATTCGCTTGTAGAACACAGCCACGTTGGCGATGGAATGGTCGGCGAAATACCATTCCAGTGACATATCTGCCTGCGCTGCGCTATAGGGCTTCAGGTCCACGTTGCCGCCGTAGATCTGGGTGAATTCGCCCCACGACACGCTTTCGGTGGTGTTGGTCGGCGCCAGCTTGTCTACCGGCGGGCGCGCCATGGTCTTGGCGGCACCCAGGCGCAGTTGCAGCGCGTCGGTGAAGTGCCAGGTGAAATTGGCCGAGGGCAGCAGAAACGTGTAATCAGCGTTCTCGACGATCGGCGTGGGAGCGGCATACTTTGCTGTGTAGTTGAACGCGCCATTTTCGGTGATGCTGAGGATCTTGGCATCCCATGCCTGGGCGCCGGTGCGCGTTTTCACCAGGCGCACGCCGACATCACCATCCCAGCGGTCGCCGGACAAGTCGGCCTGCAGGTAGAAGGCGTTGGTTTTTTCGCTGACCCGATAACTTTCCAGCGGGTTCCATGCCGGCGCAGCCATGGAGTAATCGTACGCCGTGCCGTCCGGACGCAGATGGCCGTCGTAGGCGCGAAGCTTGGCCAAGTAATTGGGTACGTCGAAGCCCAGGAAGCTGTGCGGAAAATTGCTGTTTACCCCATTCATGAAGTTCGGCGGGGTAATGGTCTGTGATAGCACGCCGCCGCCCAGGTCGCCCACGTTGATGGCATTGTCACCAGAGTAGTAATCGGCGCCGCCGTTGAGGGTGTTGTTGATCAGATCGCGCGATTTCTTCCGCTCGGTCCGGCTCACTCCGAAACTCAGGTGATCCACGCCCCAATGATCCACGAGCAACTTGCCGCCGACGCTACCGCCGGTGATCTCGTCGTTGATGTTGTCACCGCTCAGTTCCATGTAATGAGTGTTGAAGTCTGACCCGGTGAACTGGCCTTTGGCCAGGCCGGTGGCATAATTGCGACCGTCGTCGAGCGCGACATTGACGTTGGGTACCGCGTCGGGGGAAAGCGAGATGTACGAGGTGTTGGGCTGGTTCATGCGCAGCACGACGTACGTGTCCTGGCCTCCGGAGTGACGTCGTGAGGTCGAGCGGTACAAGTCGCTGGTAAGCGTCAGATCGGGGGTAGCTTCCCACTGTCCGTTGATACCGTAGAGGCTGGTGTCGACGACGCGGTACTCGGTCTGGTTCAGCAGCTCCGGATTGAGCCGCAGTTCCGGATCCGGGTTGGCCATGGTGAAGCCGGTGACGATACCGTTCTGCACGGTGATGTTGGACCAGCGGCCCGGCGCGAACAGCGGATAGTAGGATTGCTGGTAGGACACCTGCGGTGAGTCCAGACGGGTTTTCAGCCCGTCCAGAACGATGCGTATCTTGTCGCTCGGGTGCCACTCGAACTTGCCGGAATACGCCGTACGCTTCTTGTCTTCTAAAATGGAGCCGACCCGGAACTGGCCGGGAGCGATCAGCCCGTAGTCTTCCGGATCCAGCACGCCGTTGCCGTTGAGATCGATATTGCCACCCCAGGCGTTGCCGCCCCAGCTCGGATCCGACGGATCCGGATTGCGGGTCCAGCCACCGTCGTTGCCGGCAACGTCGGTTCGGTCCTTGCGCTTGGCGTACACCAGGCCCAGCAGCACGCCCATGGTGTCTTTGGCAAATGTGTTGCTGTAGGTAGCGGATAACTTGTGTCCATTCAGATCGGACATCTGGTTTCGATCGCCTTCCAGTCGGACGATGCCGTGCTGCCCCTTCTGGTCGAACGGGCTGGCCGAACGCAGGTTGATCAGACCGCCGATGCCTCCCTCGGTCAACGATGCCTGGGTACCTTTGATCACGTCGGCGCCACTGATCACGTCAGAAGGCAGTACGTCGAAGGCAAAGTCGCGGCCGGTGCCATCGGTGGCCAGGATGCGACCGTTGAAGGTGGTCAGCGTGTACTCCGGGCCAAGGCCTCGCACACTGACCTTTTGACCTTCGCCACCGGCCGTACGGGAAATGGCCACGCCCGTGATGTGGCTGAGCGAGTCAGCTACATTGTTGTCGGGAAACTTGCCCAGCTCGAGCGCGCTGATCGAATCCTGCACGACCGTGGCGTCACGCTTCAGTTCGGTCGAGCGCGCGAGACTGCCGCGGACCCCGGTCACCGAGATCGCCTGCAATTCGGTCACATTGCCATGGGCCTGCGTCTCATCCGCAGGCGCCGTTTGGGGCGCAGCTGCCGCAGAAGAGTTGTCCGAAGTGGTTTGGGACAACACCGTCGCGGGCGCGATCAGCGCGAGCGCGACGGCACAGAATAGGGTGTTTCGATGTAGACGCGCGGCATTCACTGGCTCTCTCCCCAGATAAAGGTGATGGACTGCTATCTAAACAACGAAACCGACCCTATATCATGTTTCGTTATACATCAATAGCGAAACACAACGAAATCACGGATAATCACGATTCCTTGCAGGAACAGCCATGAACCCCACTCGCGATACCAGCCAACGACGCCTCCAGATCAGCGAACTCGTGCGCCAGCACGGGAGCGTTCAGGTTGCATCACTGGCGCGACATTTCGGGGTAAGCGCGCAGACCGTGCGAAAGGATTTGCGCTACTTGGCGGAACGCGGCGTCATGGCGCGTGCCTATGGCGGCGCCATCGACAGCGGCGCGATGGGCGGCGCGATGGTCGAGCCCAACTATGAAGCAAAGCGCACCTCGCACCTGGACGAGAAGCGTCGCATCGGCGTGCGTGCCGCGGCGCTGATCAAGCCCGGTGATACGGTGGCGCTGGATTCGGGCACCACCGCCATCCAGCTGGCGGAAGCGTTGCCTGACATCGATATCACCGTGGTCACCAACGACTTTGGAGTGCTCACTGCGCTCGCCCCCAAGAACAACATCACTATCGTGATGCTCGGCGGCGAGTTGCGTCGCCGCAACATGGCCTTCTACGGCGGCCTCACCGTCGAGGCATTGGACGCGCTGCATGTGGACAAGCTGTTTCTTGGCGTGGATGGTTTCGATCTGGAGCGCGGCATCACCACGCACTACGAGCCAGAGGCATTGCTCAATCGCAAGATGGTGGAAGCTGCGCGACTGGTGGTTTCCATCGCAGACAGCTCCAAGTTCGGCAAGATTTGCCTGCACCGCATCATTCCGGTGACCGCGCTGGATGTGCTGATCACCGACACCGGCGCGCCCGAGGAAATCGTGCACGCCAGCCAGCAACTCGGCTTCGATCTGCTGCTGGCGTAGGCATTCAGTTGGCTGGAGGCGATACGACAAACACGCGTTTGGCATTGGTGTAGTAGATCTTGTCGATCACCGCGCGTGGCAACGCCAGCCCCGGCACGCTGGCATCGATCATGTCCACTCGCTGGCTGTCGCCTGTAGCGAGATAGCGCCAGTCCGACATCCACACGCTGTGGGCTTCGCGCCTGAAGACGGCGGGGTCGGCGTCAGGCGCGAAGGTCAGATCCGTGCCATAGAGCAGGCGGTCCTGATAGCGGATGAAGAAATGGCGCACCTTCTCCCGATCACGAACCGACTGGTATTGCACCTGACTCATGCGCGCCGCCATGTCGACACTGGCGCGGGGAAACCGATCGAGAAACGCGGCGATGCGGTCGACGTCGTACTCCAGACTGGCGAGGTGCGCGCCGACGAAGCGCAGCTTCGGATTGGCTGATACGAAGCGATCGCGCGCGGCCATCAGGTCCTCGTAACCCGGTTGTTCCGGATGAAGGTACATGTAGTACTCCGGGTGATTGCTGAAGTACTCGCGATCATTGTCCGTGGTCATCTGATACAGCGGCAGCCAGCAGTTGCGGGGCTCGCCCTGGTGATCGATCAAAGGCACCCCGAGCCGGCGAACCTGCTCGGCCACCGGCGCCAGCCCCGGATCGTCGAGCATGATCAGCCTGCCCTTTGCATCCTTTTCCCCCAGACCGACGTTCTTCCATATTTTCACTGCCAGCGCACCGTTCGCCACATCCCGGGCCAAGCCCGCATTGACGCGCGCGGCCCACCCGACAGTACCGAAACCCTTCATCGAGAACGTGGTGGCCCAATGGAAATGTGCGGGATCCTTCGCTGCCTGAGCCAACGATGCAGCGTGCTGCAGCGAAAGGCTTGGGAAGTCTGGATAGTCGACATTGATCGACAGGAGCTCGAAACCATCCGCACGGGCCTGCTCCAGGAATGCGGGACTCGAGGTGTTGGAGTGGACGTGGGCGTCGAATTTCTTTACACGCGCGAAGTCAGCGACAGTGTAAATGTCCGAGCCCGCTGAGGCATGGACTGCTTCCGGCAAAGGCGTCGCCACCGCCACGGAAAACGAGATGACGACGCAAGTTACTGTCGCCATGTTGCGAATTGTCTTGTTCATCCTTTCACCAAGTAATATAACGAAACTATAAGACACCATATCGAAACAAAACGCTTGCATCAATAGAAGAAATTGAAGCAGACTCGGAACAACGCCCAGACTGGATTCCGGCATGCCTCAAATTGGACGACGAACTGTATTGAAACTGGTTGCCGGCAGTGTCGCCGGTGGCTTGGCCTGGGCGTGGCTTCCGATGGCGCTGGCGGGTCCGCAGCGAACGGAGAGCGTGGGCAGCGATGGCGAAGGTGCCGTGTCCCGCGATGCTGTTCTTTCGGTCGAATTCGATCGAAATCTGCACACCCGTCTGATGGTTCACGGCAAGCCGCTGACCACGTATCAGCCCAGCGAGAGCCTGTTGCTGGCCGACACCGCCTTCGACGTCTTCGCCCTCACCGATCACAAGGATCAGCCGATAATCGATCCCCGCCATGGCAGCGGGCATCAGTCGATCATTACCGGGCGACACGGCAGCCTAGAGAAGGAAGTATCGGTGACGTTCTTCGACGGCCTGCCCGGTTTTGCCGTGCTGCAGACCCGCTACCGCAATCTCGGCACGACCGCATTGAACGTCACTGGCTGGCGTAACGCCGCGCACGAACTGGCCGACGCGCCCGGCGGGTTCTGGAGTTTCTCTGGCGCCACGCACACCGATCGCCGTGACTGGGTGCAGCCGCTCGGGGTGGATTTCGACCAGCGCAACAGCTTGTCGATGGATTCGTCCGATTACGGCGGCGGCACCCCGGTGGCCAACATCTGGCGCCATGATATCGGCCTCGCGGTGGGCCACGTCGAACCGGTGGTGCGTGAACTGGATTTGCCTGTACGCAAGACCGCAGCTGGTGCTCGCATCGCGGTCGAGTCAGCGCAAGCCTCAACCTTGGCTCCGGGCCAGACGCTGGTGACCGAACGGACCTTGCTGGCGGTACACACCGGCGATCATTTTGCACCGCTGAAGCAATACCAGCAGTACATGCAGGCCGAGGGCATCGTGGCGCCGCGAGCACCGGAATCAGCGTTCGCCCCGGTCTGGTGTGCATGGGGCTACGAGCGCAACTTCACCGTCAAGCAGATCATGGACACCGTACCCAAGGCGCGGGAACTGGGCTTCGAATGGGTCGTGCTGGACGATGGCTGGCAGACCAACGAGGGTGACTGGCGCATCGACAAGAGCAAGTTCCCGCGCGGCGACGCCGACATGCGCGCGTTCACCGCGCACGTGCGAAGCCAGGGCATGCGCCCGCGCCTGTGGCTGGCGCCGTTGGCGGCCGATCCCGGCAGCGATGTGCTGCACGACCACGTCGACATGCTGCTGCTGGACAAGGACGGTGCCTTTCAAAAGGTGACCTGGTGGAATGCGCTGACCCAGTGTCCGGCGTATCAGCCAACGATCGACTTTTACGTCGATCTGGTGAGGAAGGTGATCGGCGACTGGGGGTTCGAAGGCATCAAGTTCGACGGCCAGCACCTCAATGCCGTGGCGCCCTGCTACAACCCCGCACACAAACACGCGCACCCGAGCGATTCGGTCGAAGGACTGGCAATGTTCTGGAGCACGCTGCACGAGGCGATGCGCAAAACCAACCCCCAAGCCGTGATGGAGTTGTGTCCCTGCGGCACCGCATTCGATTTCCACAACCTTCCCGCCACCGACCAGTACCCGGCTTCCGATCCGACGTCCTCATGGCAGGTACGCAGCAAGGGCAAGTCGATGAAAGCGCTGATGGGGCCACTCAGCAGCTACGCAGGGGACCACGTGGAACTGTCCGACGGTGGCGATGATTTTGCATCGACCGTGGGCGTGGGTGCCGTGGTCTCGTCCAAGTTCACGTGGCCGCGGGATACCGATCACCCCACCGACGTGTTGCCCCCGGGTGGCTTCGTGCTCAACCGGGAGAAGGAAGCGCTGTGGCGCAAATGGGTCTCGCTCTACAAACAGCACATGCTGCCCAAGGGTGAATACCTCGGCGCGCTGTACGACATCGGCTTCGACAAACCCGAGGCGCACGTCATCGCCAAAGACGGTGCGATGTACTACGCGTTCTACGCCGATGAATTCAAGGGTCCGGTGCCTCTGCGCGGCCTGGGTAGCGGTCGCTATCGCGTGCGCGACCTGTTCAACGAGGTCGACCTCGGTGAGGTCGATGCGGGTAACGCAACGCTGCAGTTGACGTTCAAACGATTCGTGTTGCTGCAGGCCAGTCCGCGGACGGCACGCGCGTGAGCAATCCGGTGATGCAGACGGCGCCATCCCCGCCGCGGCGCGGATGGCTGATCTTCGCCCTCGCAACCGTTGCGCTGTGGGGCGTTTGGGGTGCGTTGTCACCTTTGTCGTCGCAGCATGGATTCCCCGACACGCTGGTGTATTGCGTGTGGTCGCTGACCATGATTCCCCCGGCGGTCTACATCCTGTGGCGGAACGGCTGGGCACTCGAGCATTCGCCACGCGCGGTGATCTACGGATTGACCATCGGCCTGCTCGGTGCTGGCGGGCAGATGCTGCTTTTCCACACGTTGACCATCGGGCCCGCGTATTTCGTGTTTCCGATCATCTCGCTATCGCCGGTGATCACGATTGCGCTGTCATTCCTGTTCCTGCGCGAGCGCACCGGCTGGAAGGGCACGCTGGGCATCGTGCTGGCGTTGCTGGCATTGCCGATGCTCGATCTTTCGTTTGGGCAAGGCGCAGGCGGTGGCCTGGGCTGGTTCCTGCAATCGCTGCTGATCATGCTGGCCTGGGGCGTGCAGGCGTATTTCATGCGCCTGGCCAACAACACGGTGCGGGTGGAGAGCATCTTCTTCTACATGACCCTGACGGCATTGCTGCTTGCACCGGTGGCACTGGCCATGACCGACTGGAGCCAGCCGATCAATACCGGCCTTGAAGGACCGTGGATGACGGCGGCGATCCAGTTGCTCAATGCCATTGGGGCACTGACCCTGGTGTATGCCTTCCGCCACGGCAAGGCGATCGTGGTGGCGCCGCTGACCAACGCGGGTGCGCCGCTGGTGACAGCAGTACTGTCCTTGATTTTCGCCAGCCTGGTGCCGGGCCCGCTGAAAATGCTGGGGCTTGCCTTGGCCCTGGTCGCCTCGTTGCTGCTGGTCACTGAACCCGAACCGGTCGCCGAAGGCCCACCCCCCGTCCCGCAATCCTGACCGGAGCACGTTTGCATGCACGTTCTGCTGGACCTCATCGCTCGCCACAAGCAGGGCCATGTCACTGGGGTGACCTCGATCTGCTCGGCGCATCCGATGATCATCGAAGCCAGTCTGCGCCACGCAAAGCACACCGGGCAGGACTTCGTGCTGTTCGAGGCGACCTGCAACCAGGTCAACCAGGATGGCGGCTACACCGGCATGACGCCGGACGACTTCGTCGACTTCGTGCATGCCATCGCCGATCGCGTGCAGTTCGACCATGCCAGGATCGCGCTCGGTGGCGATCATCTGGGGCCCAATCCGTGGACATCGCTGAACGCGGACGCGGCGATGGACAAGGCCGTGGTGATGGTGGAGGCCTATGCAGCGGCCGGCTTTCGCAAGCTGCACCTGGACTGTTCCATGGCCTGCAGCGGTGATCCCGAACCCCTGCCGGAGGCGGAGATCGTGCGGCGTGCCGTGCGCCTGTGCCAGGCGGCGGAAGCTGTCCACGCACGCATCGGTGGTGAGGCACCGGTGTACGTCATCGGCACCGAGGTGCCGGTGCCGGGAGGTGCCACCGAAACCATCGGCGAGCTGGCTGTCACCACGCCAACCGCGGCGCGCGCCAGCATCGAAGTACATCGCCTTGCTTTCGCTGCCGCGGGACTGCAACCGGCGTGGCAACGTGTGATCGCCTCGGTGGTGCAACCGGGCGTGGAGTTCGACCATCACAGCGTTGCGGACTACCAACCCGAGCAAGCACACGCACTGAGCGAAGCCATCACTGACGTACCGGGCATGGTGTTCGAAGCCCATTCGACCGACTACCAGACCCGCGATGCGCTGAGCGCCTTGGTCCGCGATCATTTCGCCATTCTCAAGGTCGGCCCCGGCCTCACTTTCGCGCTGCGCGAGGCGCTGTGGGCGCTGGATGAGATTGAACAGGAATGGATCGAGGACTCACGCCGCGCCCACCTGCGCGACGTGGTGCTGGCACGCATGCGCGAGGAGCCGGATCACTGGCGGCGCTACTATCACAGCCATGACCACGCGCTGACCGTTGACCTGCAATACAGCCTCAGCGATCGCATGCGCTATTACTGGCCCGACCCGGTCATCGAACAGGCTCGCCAGCACCTGTTCGACAACCTGCGAACCAATCCGCCGCCGATCTCTCTGATCAGCCAGTTCCTGCCTCACGCGCTGCACGCCCTGCGCGCGGGCAACGCCACCAACGATCCCATGTCCCTGACCATCGCGCACATCAGTGCCGTACTGGATGATTACCACCATGCATGCCATGACAATGATTCCCACTGAGCACCTGGGCCTCGCCGAGGCCGAACTGACCGCCAGCGGAGCCCTATGGACTGCACGGGAAATCGAGCAGCAGCCGCAGATGCTGCAGCAGACACATGCCCTGATATCAAAACTGCACGCGCAGATCCGGACGTTTGTCGGGCCGTTGATCGACGATCCCGCCGCGCGCGTGATCCTGACGGGCGCCGGCACGTCGTCGTACATCGGCCAGTGCGTGGCTCCTCTGCTGGATCGCCAACTGGCCGCGCGCGTGGATGCCGTGCCCACCACCGACATCGTGAGCGCGCCCCACCTTTACCTGGATCCGGACCAGCCACTGCTGCTGGTCTCCTTCGGCCGATCCGGCAACAGCCCCGAAAGCCTGGCGGCGGTGGAACTGGCCGAATCCCTGGTGCGTGACGTGCGACATCTGATGATCGTCTGCAATGTCGACGGTGCGCTGGGCAAGGCTCCCGTCGTCAGATCCATGACGCTTCAGTTGCCGGCCGAAACGCACGACAACGGTTTCGCCATGACCTCGAGTTTCAGCTGCATGATGTACGCGGTGGTGGCCGCGTTGATGCCTGCCGGCACGATGGACGGCCGCATCGGCGCGATTACCGGCGCTACCGAACGCGTCATCCGCGAATCACTGCCGATGTTGGGTGAACTGGCGATCGGCAGATACGACCGGGTTACCTGGTTAGGCAGCGGCATGCTTCAGGGCCTGGCGCGCGAGGCGTCGTTGAAGCTGGGGGAATTGACCAACGGCGCCGTAGCGACGTGCTTCGACTCGCCGCTGGGCTTCCGCCATGGGCCGAAAACCTTCGTCAACGATCGCACCCTGGTCATGGTGTTCGTGTCCAACGACGCACTTACCCGTCGTTACGACCAGGACCTGGTCGACGAGCTGCGCCGCGACAATTGTGCCGCCCGCATCGTGGAGGTAACGACGCGACCGCGAGCGGGATCCGGTGCAAAGAGCATCTGCCTGCCTGCCATGGAGGACGCCACTGACCTGGACCTCTTGTGGCCCTACATTGCGGTGGCGCAGATCTACGCCTTCCTCACCGCACTGGCCATGGGCGTCACTCCCGACAATCCGAACCCTGCGGGCATCGTCAACCGCGTGGTCCAGGGCGTACGTCTGTACGCGCTCGAAGCATGAGCGTGGCTGTCTACCTGGGCGTGGACGGTGGCGGCACCAAGACGCGCTTCGCCCTGACGGACGCCGATGGTCTTTTGCTGGGCGAAGCGGAGCGAGGTACCTCCTATCATCCGCACGTCGGACTGGACGGTGTAAGCAAAGTGCTCGTCGATGGACTCTCGGAGGTTCTGGCCGCAGCCGGCTGCACGTCTGCCGACATCATCTACGCGTTTTTCGGACTGCCTGCCTTCGGCGAGGACAGCGAGGCGACCACGTTTCTGCGGAATTGCCCCGCCGCCGTTCTGGGCCACGACCGTTACGCGTGTGACAACGACATGGTCTGCGGCTGGGCCGGCTCACTGGCCTGCGCCGACGGCATCAATATCGTGGCCGGCACCGGCTCGATCGGCTACGGACAGCGCAGCGGCATGACCGCACGCGCTGGCGGCTGGGGCGAGGCATTTTCCGATGAAGGGTCTGCCTACTGGATCGCCATGCGCGGACTCAACGCGTATTCGCGCATGAGCGATGGCCGTTTGTCCAAGGGGCCGCTGCACGCCATTCTCAATGCGCACTTCCAGCTCGAAAACGATCTGGGTATCTGTGCGCATGTGTATGGCGGCAAGGCTTACGCCCGCGGTGAACTGGCCCAGTTGTCGCATCAGGTCGCTGAGGCCGCACAGGTTGGCGACAATGTGGCACTGGGCATCTATCGTGATGCCGGCAGCGAGCTGGCGCATATCTGCGACACGCTGCGGCGCGGGCTTGGGTTTGAAATGCAGGAGACCGTACCTGTCTCCTATTCGGGGGGCGCCTTCAATGCAGGCGAATTTCTGCTAGCACCGTTTCGCGAAGCACTTGCCACAGCAAGCCGGCACTTCGATCTGAGACTCCCGCTGCACGCTCCACATTACGGAGCTGCACTCTACGCAGCGATGCTTGGGCGCCGCGATGCACGAAGCGCGTACGCCTGATCGTCACCCATTTACCGCGCAACAGGATGGGCCACTGCAACACAACTCACGCAAACGCCGATCGAACTCTGCAATGCCTAACCTTGCCGAAATTTCGCCACATCACAGATCAGATCAGATCAGATCAGCGGAAGATGAAACGTCTGGTGTTCGAACTCGTCAACGGTGGTTGTGCGCAAAGCGCAAAACGGCGGAGGTGTACGTTTCGATCAGCACGCTGAAGGGCTGATTGTCGCCTGTGCGCAACACAGCCCGATGCTGCAGCAACTCATGCGGTATCGCCAACTCGCCGTTGCCTGATGGCGGCAAGGTGTCCATCTCCCAACCCGACGGCAGCGGCGACCACAGCAGGCGCGCCGACAGCGTCTCGCGACGAAAGTGCAGCGGCTGAACCACTTTGCCGAATGGCGCATCGCTGTTGTCGAGCTGACTGTTCATGGCCGCCGTCAACTGCCTCGGCAGATACCAGTTGTCAGCCTCTGACAATACCTGATCACCACAGCTGAGCAGCACACGACGATACTTCACCGGCTCGCCGCGGCTGATATGCAGTTCGCTACGCAGCTCAGCCGGCAAGAGTTTGTCGATGCCATGCACGCGCCGCGCGACGACGCGCGACGACGACGCCATGTGATGTGCACCACACCAGCGTTCCAGCGTCAGTGTCGCGCTGTCATGACTGAGCAGGTCGGCGTTCAACGTCTGCAATACCGCCAGCGCCTGGGTGCGGCCAAGCGGTGTGTCCGGCCAGCTTCTGTTCGATTCGCGAGCCGCGGCGGCGAACGCGCAGGGCAACCACAGCAGCACGACTAGACCTTTGCGTAGGGTGGACTCATTCACGGTGCCTGGCCTGCGGTGATGAAATGCATGGCACCATTGTCCTTCAGCTTGCCGCCGGAATCATCGTTGTACCGAACTGGGGTAGAAGGATTTCCACAAGCGCCCTTGGTGTGACATGCCATTGAAGGCTGTTTGAAGTCCCTTCAAGTTGTAGACGTTGCGCAGACGGTGGGCTTCATCCATCACCACCAGATCCCAGCCGATGGCGGCTATGTCGTCGGCCTTGGATTTGGCGAACTGGCTGGAGCAGATCACCGGCTGATCCGGCGAGTCGAACAGACTGCGTGACGCCTGCTTGCGCATGGCGTTGTAGTTTTTGCTTTCCAGCAGCATGCAATCCAGTGCAAATTTCTCCGGCAACTCCTGATGCTACTGCTTGCGCAGATTGGCCGGCACGATGATGAGAATGCGCCGACGATGCTCAGCCCAGCATTGGGAGATGACCAGGCCGGCCCCTGCCGAGTGGTCAGGGCGTGGGCGTAGAACTTGGCCTGGTGGGGGGTGATCTGCATCGTTGAGTTCTTCGTCCCTGGAACACCGAATGACCATGACGGCGACTACGCCCCTTGGACGCGGCTGACAAAGCATGGCGCGCCCACCCGAACCATCCACGCTAGACCATATCGATCTCAATCCTCGCAACAATATCCTCACATGGCACGATGACTCACAGCCCTTTCGCCGCCTGCGCCACCGCGCGAAACAGCGCGCGGCCCTTGCTCATGGTTTCTTCCCACTCGGTGGCGGGGTCGGAGTCATAGACGATCCCGGCGCCCGCTTGCACGTGCAGGCGGCCGTTCTGGATCACCGCAGTGCGAATCGCTATGGCGGTATCGGCGTCGCCCCACCAGCCGATCCAGCCGATCGCGCCGGCGTAGATGTTACGTTTGTACGGCTCCAGCTCCTGGATGATTTCCAGCGCGCGAATCTTCGGCGCGCCGCTGAGGGTGCCGGCCGGAAAGGTGGCTTTCAGCACATCCATGTAGCTCAGGTTCGGCTTCACCTTGCCTTCCACCTGCGACACGATGTGCATGACGTGCGAGTAACGTTCGACCGCGAATGACTCGCTGACCTCGACGCTGCCGGTTTCGCTGATGCGTCCGATGTCGTTGCGGCCGAGATCGATCAGCATCACGTGTTCGGCGCGCTCCTTCGGATCGGCCAGCAGCTCGGCTTCGAGTGCCTGATCCTCGGCTTCCGTGGCACCGCGCCGACGCGTGCCGGCGAGCGGACGCACCACCACCTTGCCGTCCCGCAGGCGCACCAGCGTTTCCGGCGACGAGCCGACAATCTGGGTGTCGCCGAGGTCGACGAAATACATGTAGGGCGAAGGATTCATCGCGCGCAATGCGCGGTACACATCCACCGGCCGCGCGTTGAAGCTGACGCTGAGTCGCTGCGAAGGCACCACCTGAAAAACGTCGCCGGCACGGATGTATTCCTTCGCCGTCTCGACCATCGCCTCGAATTCCTCGCGGGTGAACGAGGATTTGAAATCGCCCTCGTCGAGCGCGCTCGACTGCGTCAGCTGCGGATACGACGCGCCGCCCTGGCGCAAACGGTAGACCAGCGATTCCAGCCGGCGCTCAGCCGCCGCATACGCCTGCGGCTGCGACGGATCGGCGTGGACGATGAGATACAAGCGACCCTTGAGGTTGTCGAATACCGCGACTTCCTCGGCCAGCATCAGCAGCACATCGGGCGTGCCCAGCTCGTCGGCACGATCCCACTGCGCCAGCCGCGGTTCGATATAACCAATCGTCTCGAATCCGAAATAGCCAACCAGGCCGCCGCTGAACGCCGGCAACTCCGGCAAGTGAGGCACCTGATAGTGCTGGCGCAACTTCTCGATCTCGCCCAGCGGATCGTCCAGATGGCGACGTTCGGTGACTTCGCCGGAATCCTCCACTTCCAGCTCGTGCCCGCGCAGCCGGTAAACCCTTTTCGCCGGCAGACCGATCATCGAATAGCGCCCCCAGGTGGCGCCGCCCTCGACTGATTCGAGCAGGAAGGTGTACGGGCCATCGGCCAGTTTCAGATACACCGACAACGGTGTATCGAGGTCGGAGAACACCTCGCGCACCAGCGGTATGCGCGTATGCCCTTCGGCAACCAGTGCGTCGAATGCGTCTCGGGAGATCACGTCGGGAATCCGGATGGCCAAACGGAGGAGCCGCCATTGTAGGCGATGCGCGCTTCAGCCACCCAGCCGCTGACGCGGCATGCCCTGAAGCCGCAGCGAGAACGCCACGCCGCTGCCGTCATCGAGATTGCGTGCCGCCGCCGTACCACCGTGGCGTTCGGCCACCAGCTTCACGACATACAGGCCGAGTCCCAGATGCGGCGAATCCCCAGGCGTGGCCTTGTCGCGCAGACTGACCAGCGAATCGAACAGTCGGCCCTGCATCGCTGCCGGCAACAGCGGACCCTGGTTGGCCAGTTCGATCTCGGCGCCGTCATCGACCGCGCGCAGGCTCAAGCGCAGCCAGCCCTGTTCAGGCGTGAACGACAACGCGTTGTCGAGCAGCTTGTCCAGCGCCTGCGCAATCAGCTCCGGTGCGCAGTGCATCTTCAATGCGGCCTCGGGTAGCACGCAGTCGAGCTGGCGCTGGCCGACCAGCGAACGGTACGCATCGGCACATCCGCGCACCACCTCGCGCAGGTCGATGTCCTCGGGT
>JBDTZX010000013.1:0-2473 GCA_040004895.1 Rhodanobacter sp.
GCCCAGCTCCAGCGCAGGTGGCTCATGAAGGTGTACTGCCCGCGCGAGGCACCCATCAGCGCCACGCCCGCGGCCGAGCCCACCGACAGCAGGCTGCCGCCGACACCGGCGGTCAGCGTGATCAGCAGCCATTGCGAGGTATCCATCGGCGGATTCATGGTGATCACCGCGTACATGATCGGGATGTTGTCGACGATGGCCGAGAGCATGCCCATCGCGGTGTTCGCGGTGGTCGCGCCCATGTGCCCGTACAGCACCTGCGACGCCAGCTCGAGATAACCCATCACGGCCAGTCCGCCGACGCAGGCGAACACGCCATAGAAGAACAGCAGCGTGTCCCACTCGGCGTTGGCGATGATCTGGAAGATCGAATAGGTCTGCGGCTCGCTGCCGTGCGCCAGCGCGTAGTGGCGTTGCCGGTAGTCGATGCGGCTGGCAAGCAGATTGAGCAGGGCCAGCCCGGTCAGCATGCCGTAGACCGCTGGCATGTCCAGCCATTGCCGGCCGATCACGGTGATCGCGATGGTCAGCGCGAAGGTCAGGCAGATGCTGATGCCACCGTGCTTGATGTGCTGCTCGCTTTCCACGCAGACCGGCTTGCCCGTGGGCAGTGCGAAGTGCATCAACAGGGCCGGTACCAGCCAGTTGACCGCGGCCGGAAAGAACAGCCGGAAGAAATCGTAGAACTGCGCCTTGTTCGCCTGCCACACCATCAGCGTGGTGATGTCGCCAAAGGCACTCCAGGCGCCGCCGGCATTCGCCGCAACCACCAGGTTGATCATCGCCAGCGTGATGAAGCGGGTATTGCCCGCACCCACGGCGAGAATCACCGCGGACATCACCAGCGCGGTAGTCAGGTTGTCGAGCACCGGCGACAGGAAGAACGCCAGCAGTCCGGTGATCCAGAACAGTTTGCGGTAACTGAAGCCGTAGCGGATCAGCTGGGTACGCAATGCCTCGAACACGCCGCGCTCGCCCATCGCGGTGACATAGGTCATCGCCACCACCAGGAAGAAGAAGATCTCCGCGTATTCGATGAACATGCTCTCGAACGCGAGTCGGGTCATCCCGGCGTGATCGCCGCCGTGGCCGACCTTCCACGCGATCATGCCCCAGATCAGCGCAGCGGCGAGCATCACCGGCTTGGACTTGGCGATGTGGATGCGTTCCTCGAAGATCACCGCGACATACGCCAGCACGAACAGCGCCAGCGCCAGCCAGCCGATCGGGTGGTCGGTCAGGTGGAAATTCGCGCTGGCCGGGGCTTCCGAAGCCATCAGCGGGGCGCTGACCCACAGGCTCAGTGCAGCGAGAAACCGTCGCATGGAAAATCCTTCCGGGAGGTGCCCCGAGTCGATCGCCGGACTAGGGTATCAGCCCGTCATCGCCGGGCGCTCGCGACAACAGATCAGCGGCTCGCGCGCACGGCGTCGGAGGCACCGCGATCATGCCGCAAATGGCTGAACACGCGGCTGGCGATCGCCGTGATCGCCGCCAGCAGCAGCACCGTCCAGCGGAACGCCACCACATAGTCCGAATGGGCGTGGCCCTGCAGCAGCGCTTCCATCACCAGCGTGGACAGTGCGATGCCGAAACTCATCGCGAGGTACTGCGCGGTCGAGGCCATCGACGATGCCATCGACGCATGCTTGATGTCGAGGTCGCTGTAGATCAACGTGTTCATCGCGGTGTATTGAAGACCCGAGAACGCGCCGTAGAGAAAGGTCAGCATCGCGATCAGCCACACCGGGGAGGTCGGGCCGAGCAGGGCAAACGCGGCCAGCAGCACCGAGACTGCCAGCGTGTTGCCGAGCAGCAGGCGGCGATAGCCGAAGTGCACCAGCGCCCGACTGATCACCCACTTGGCGCTGATCGAACCGAGCGCCTGCGGCACCATCATCAGCCCCGCCATCACCGGCGACCAGCCACAACCGACCTGCAGGAACAGCATCAGCAACAGGAACATGCCGGAGATGCCGAGCCGCGTGAACAGGCCACCGGCCAGCGCCACCCACACGCTTCGTACCCGCAGCAGGGTGAGGTCGGCGACCGGAAAGGCCACGCTGCGGCTGCGCCAAACGTAGACCAGCCCCAGCGCCACTGCGAGCGCGCTGCACAGGCCGATCCGGCTCCATGGCACCGGCGTGATGCCGGCCTGCTCCGACGCGGTGAGCAGCAGGGCGGAGGCGCCGGCGAACAGCAGGAAGCCGAGCATGTCGAAACGGTTCGCCTGCGCCAACCGGTAGTCCGGCATGTCGCGCCGGTTCATCCATACACCGGCGATCGCGACCGGCACGTTGATCAGGAAGATCAGCCGCCACGAGGTGAACTGCACCAGCGCGCCGCCAAGCAGCGGACCGAGCACCGAGCCAAGCAGCCCGAACGTGGCCACCGTACTCATCGCGCGCACGAACTCGCGCTTGTCGATGCTGCGCACCAGCACATAGCGGCCCACCGGCATCAGCGAGGCGCC
>JBDTZX010000519.1:0-8239 GCA_040004895.1 Rhodanobacter sp.
CGAATCCGGATATCACGGAGGGTGGAAGGCGGCGATCATGATCTCGCACGGCCTCACCGGTGCCTACCGGGTCGAACAGAGCGACAGCCTGAGCCACTAGGCCGGGCTCGACCAACGGTGGTTTGGTGTACTCGACGTGCTTGATCTGGTGATGGCTGTCGTAGTCGTACACCGCGCCAGCAGGATCCTGAATGCCCCGCTCCTCCACCATACGAGTAAGCCCAACCGCTTGCTCGGAGCCACGACTGAAACCCAAGCCAGCCAAGCTGATGTCGGCTTGAGGGTCTTCCTCACGCCATTGCTTCGCTTGCACGATGAACAGCTTGTACATCTGTTCAACACGCTCATCGTAGGTATTGCCATTCATGCCATCGAGAGTACGAGCAAGGAACTGATCCTGCGTGCCTGGCCCAGGGACGTAACCTGCTGCGATTTGATTGTTTCCGACATCGATTACCTGCTTGTACATCTTGGCGACATTAGTTGCATGCTCCGGATCCTTGAAAAAATCGTTACCGGTTCCATCAAGGGCCGCGAGATACAAGTGCTGGTGGGCGTTGCTGGAACTCACCAACACGGGAGCACTGAAGCGCGACAACGTCTCGGCCGCATCGACGTAGCTTTGCAGACGCGTTGCGTCAGCTTCGTAATACGGCACGCCATCATTGCGGACACCGTCCTTGTCAAATTTGTCTTCGTGGCCCATTCCTTTGCTCCCGAATCAGTAGGTACGTGTCCAGACAAGGAACAAGTCATTCCTGAAGTCACTGTCTTTGTTTCCCGGCATTTGCTCTGTCTTGGTGGGGACGAACATTCTTGTGTATACACTGATGGTTCGGCTATCCACTTCGAGAAAGATGCTGGGCTCACCCGCCACCGGCCCGCGGTAGAAATCCTTCATGTCATCTCTTGGTACTTTGTGCCAGATCAATTCATCCTTGAAGATCGACGCCATATCCACCTTGGCCTCATGCTGCACACCATCCAGTGATTTCCACTTGAGCTCTGCAGGCGGCGGAAAGTTTTCGATACCTATCTCGACCGAATTCCAGGCCTTGCTTCGATCAACAGGCGGCGGCGGAGTAACGTCTTCAGGCCCATCCTCCTGCTGATAGCGGCCGGCGTAGATCACCTGGCAGCCGATGGTGTTGTAGCAATGCGTCGCAAAGTTGTGCCGACCAAACCGCAACGGCACCGCAAGCGTTTCGGGCGGTGGCTGGATCGCGTGATACTGCATGTCTTGCGTCGGGGTGGTCATGGCGGGGTGGCATCCTGTCATCAGTGCGGCGGCAATCAAAAGCGAGGGAAGTACGCCGTGTCGTAACGGCTTCCGTCTGCGCATGGGGCTCTCCTGCCTCAACCTGCAATGATGTCGAATCTACGACTCCGAGGCGCAACGCGCAACGCACCAGTGGTGTGGATTGCCGACTCCGTCATGCTTCGCGGCATGCGCCCACAGCGCCATCGGGTTGCCGCCCACGAAGCTGCTGTTTGATACTGCGTTCTCGATTCACGCGCACGGCGCGAGCACGGGTGAGCACGGGGCGAGCATGAAAGGAAATGATCGACGACCGATCGCGGCGCGCGACAGCGCCTGGGCAAAATCTGTCACCGGCGCGCTTGTCCACACGTCGATCACGCCGAACCAGATTTCCTGCGCCAGCGCGCTGTTCGCGCTGCTGGGGGCTGCAGCACTGCTGATGCTGGCTGACGACCCTGTCGGCAAACTGCTGTGCGCCGCGTGCATCGTGTTGCGGCTGCTGTGCAACATGTTTGATGGAATGGTCGCTGTCGAAGGCGGCAAGGGCACGCCGACCGGCGCGCTGTTCAACGAGATACCTGACCGGTTGGCCGATTCGCTGTTTCTGGTGGCGCTCGGCTGCGCGGCGTTGCTTCCATGGCTCGGTTGGCTGTGCGCACTGCTGGCGGCGCTGACCGCCTATCTCAGGGTGCTTGGCGGCTCGCTGGGGTTGGCACAGGATTTTCGCGGCCCAATGGCAAAGCCACATCGGATGTGGCTGCTTGTGGCAACGCTGGTGAGTGCGACGGTGCTGTGGCCGTGGAGTCATGCGCTGCTGCTTGGCGGCGCGAGCTTGATCGCACTGGGCTCGGCGCTGACCTGTGTCACGCGCTGTCGGGCGATCTCCCTTCGCCTGCATGCGAACGACGTCACATGATTACGTCGCAGATCCTGGTCGGGCTGGTGCGCTTGCTGGTGGGTGCGCATGCGCGCTGGATCGGCTGCGAACCCTTGCCTGCGCAACGCATCTACTTTGCCAACCATTCCAGCCATCTCGATACGCTGGCGCTGTGGTCGGCGCTGCCGCCGAACCTGCGCGCGCTCACTCGGCCGGTGGCGGCGCGCGACTACTGGGGCAAGGGTGGTATCCGCGGCTTCATCGCCGATCACGGTTTTCATGCCGTCTACATCGAGCGCGACCGCAGCCGCTGCGAGGGCGATCCGTTGCAGCCGCTGCGGGATGCGCTGGATGTCGGCGAGTCGCTTATCATCTTTCCCGAAGGTACGCGCAGCCAGCAGCCGCTGCCGCTCCCGTTCAAGGCCGGGCTGTTCCATCTGGCTCGCGATTACCCGCAAGCGGAGCTGGTACCGGTCTATCTGGATACGCTGCACCGGAGCATGCCCAAAGGCAGCCTGCTGCCGGTACCGTTGACCTGCGTGGTGCGCTTTGGCGAGGTGCTGCAGTTGCAGGCCAACGAAGACAAGGACCATTTTCTCGAGCGCGCCCATGCGGCGGTGGTGGCACTGGCATGACGGCACAGGAAAAATTCTGGTGGGTGATGGGCGGCGTGCTGGCGTTGTTGGTGGTTGCCAGCACGATCGGCTGGTGGCTGGGACGGCGTGCGCCGCAAGGCAAACGCGAAGTGATCGACAACCTCAACGCGCGCATCCGCGCCTGGTGGTGGATGGCAGGACTGTTGTGCGCCTGCTTCGTGCTGGGGCGCGTCACCACGCTGGTGTTTTTTGCGCTGGCTTCGTTCTTTGCGCTGCGCGAATTCACCACCCTCACGCCGACCCGTCGCGGCGATCACCTGCCGCTGGTGTTGTGTTTCTACGTGGGCATACCGCTGCAGTACTGGTTGATCGGCGTCGACTGGTACGGGCTGTTTGCGATCTGCATTCCGGTTTATGGTTTTCTGCTGCTGCCGGCGGTCACGGCGCTCAGCGGTGATACCGAAAACTTCCTCGAGCGCACGACCAAGATCCAGTGGGGGCTGATGCTCACTGTGTACTGCGTCAGCTATGCGCCCGCCGTGCTTTTGCTGCACATCCCCGGCTACCAGGGCCAGAGCCTGCTGCTGATGCTTTACCTGTTGCTGGTGGTGCAGATCAGCGACGTGCTGCAGTACGTGTTCGGCAAGCTGTTTGGCCGGCACAAGCTCGTGCCCAGGGTGAGTCCATCCAAGACGGTCGAGGGTCTGGTCGGCGGCGGTTTATCAGCCACCGCGATCGGTGCCTGCCTGTGGTGGATCACCCCGTTCTCGTTCTGGGGTTCGGCCGGGATGTCGCTAGTCATCGTGCTGGCCGGCTTTCTCGGCGGACTTGCCCTGTCGGCGGTGAAGCGCAGCATCGGCGCGAAGGACTGGGGCAACATGATCGAAGGCCACGGCGGCATTCTTGACCGGCTCGATTCAGTGACCTTCGCCGCACCGATCTTCTTTCACATCGTGCATTACGCCTTCACGTAACCGTTCGCCTGGGTCAGCCCTTGCGATAAGGCGAGAGCAACGCCGATTGATCAAACAGACCGGCAGGCAATTGGTAGCGCGGTTCGCGACCGACGGCGAGCAACTCGCGGATACGCGTGGCGGAAATTTCCAGCGGGGTGACTGCCAGCGCGACAATTCGACCGGCCGGCATGGACTGCAATGCAGTCGGACTATCCACCCAACGAGCGGCGGTCTCCCGCTGCAGCGCACGCGGCAATGGGCCCTGCTCGCCTGGCCGATCAAGCACGGCGATATGTGCCAGATCGAACAGCTCGCGCCAGCGATGCCAGCTCGCCAGTCCGGCGAACGCATCGGCACCGACCAGCAGCACGAGCGGGCGATCACCCTGCTCGGCGCGCAATTCCAGCAGCGTGTCGACGGTATAGGAAGGTCCGTTGCGGTCAAGCTCGCGCGTATCAAGAAGCAGTCGGGACTGGTCACGCAGCGCGGCACGCAACAGCGCGACCCGCTCCGACGCACTGGCAACCGGTGATGGGCGATGCGGCGGGATGCTGGTCGGCATCAGACACACCTCGGCATCGAGCAACTCGGCCGCTTCCCAAGCTGCGTTGAGATGACCCAGGTGCACCGGATCGAAGGTGCCCCCGAAAATGACCAGTGGCTTGTTCGATATCTTTGGCAAAAGCCTTACCTCTCCGAATCTCTGTCCTGCATGCAAGGAAAGAGCAATGTCATGCAAGTGCCCGGGCCGCACGTGGCTCGGCGATGACGGCGATCAGACGCTCGGCTTCCTGCCATGGACTTCCCAACTCACGCCCCTTGGCCATGCGGTCGATGCGCGATGCGCGAGCAAGGCACTGCAGCCAGTGCTCGCGCGGTGCACGGCGCAATGCCTTGCGGAACAACTGCTCGCGCGCAGGCCACAGATGCTCGATGCGAACCTGAGCAGCGAGATCGTTGGCGTTGGCCAGGCGCAGCGCCAGCTGCAATTGATTGACCAGCCAACCCATCAGAGCGATCAGTTCGTCACCTTCGGCGCGCAGGCCGGCAAGGATGCGCAGCGCGCGCGCGCCCTCCCCGGCGAACGCCGCATCGGTGAGCTTGAATGCGTCGTAGCGGGCGCTGTCGGCCACCAGGTTTTCCATCTCGCTGGCGTCGATCCGGCCTTCACCGTGCAGCACCGCGAGCTTGTCAATTTCCTGTGCGGCGGCGAGCAGGTTCCCCTCGACGCGTTCGGCCAGCAGAGCCGACGCGTCGGGCGTGGCGGACAGACCACGCGATGCGAGACGTGCACCGATCCAGCTGCCCCACTCGTTCGGTCGTGGCGCATTGAACACCACCATCGTGCCACTGACGTCGAGCTTCTTGCTCCATGCGCCATCGTGCTTGTTGCTCCATTCCATCGCACTGATCATCAGCGTGACATCGGGTGGCGGATCGGCGCAAAACGCGTTGATCGCTTTCGCACCCTCCGTGCCGGGTCGACCGGTCGGCAATCGCAAATCGATCAGCCGACGCGTGGCGAACAGCGACATGCTTGCGGCAGAGCGAGCCAGATCGTCCCAGTCGAAATGCTGACCGACATCGAGCACGTCGCGCTCGCTGTAGCCAAGTCTTTTCGCCTGCAAACGCAATGCATCGGCGGCTTCGAGCACCAGCAGTTCTTCACCCGCCAGCAGGTAGACCGATGCCAGGCGATCAGCCGCCAGCGACTTCTGCCATTGACTGGAACCGAGCGGCATCAGTGCGTGCTGGAGGCGTTCGCCGGCGCGATCAGGTCATGCTTGCCGGCCGCCTCCAAGCGGAACAGGATCGCCTGCACCGCGTCATTATTGAGACTGCGCTGGATTTCCTGCACCTGCGATGCGTTGCCGACAGTGTTTCTGGCGTCGTAGCTGTACTCGCGCTGCATGTTGATGCGCTGGATCGGAATCAACACTTGGCCACTGGAGTCGGCGACGTCGAACTGCACCAAGTAATGCACGGCGTATTCGGTGATTCGCACATAGCCACCATTGTTCAGCGAGTCGGTGCTGAACGCCGCCGTCGGCACGCGCAGCTCGGCAATGCCGGGGCCGCTGTCATCCTCGACGGTGACGCCGGAAACCTCCAGCGCGCGCGTCAGCATGCGCTGAAATTCACCGCCTGCGGCGACCGTCACATGCACGCGCTGCATCTGCGGCGGCAGGTTGGCGTTCTCGCGCAGGTGGAAACCGCAGGCGCCCAGCGCGAAGCCCAGTCCCAGCAGCATGGACACTTGAATCGGGCGGATCTTTTGCGTGAAGTTCATGCTGTCATCCTGCGACGATGTTGACGATCTTGCCCGGAACCACGATGACCTTGCGCACCCTGAGACCTTCCAGGAAATGCGCAACCTGCGGCTGTGCCAGCGCCAGAGCCTCAGCCTCTTCCTTCGAGGCGTTGGCAGCCACCTCGATGGTAGCGCGCAACTTGCCGTTGACCTGCACCGCCAGCGTGAGGGTATCTCGTACCATCGCTGATGCATCGGCCTGCGGCCAGGGTTGATCCTCCAGCACCGTTGCGGCGTGACCGAGCACCTGCCACAACGCATGACTGATGTGCGGCACCACCGGATTGAGCAGCAGCACCATTGCCTCCAAGGCCTCGTGGCGCACGGCGCGGCCCTGATCGCTCTGGTCGTTGAACTTGTTCAACGCGTTCAGCAGTTCCATCAGCGCCGCGATGGCGGTATTGAAGGCGTGTCGGCGACCGAAGTCGTCGCCGACTTTCTGGATGGTTTCGTGCAGATGGCGGCGGAGATCTTTCTGGTCCGGATCGAGGCTGGCGGGATCGATGGTCTCCGCAGCGCGTCCCCTTCCGTCTTCGGCTGCTTCTCTCGCTTGCAGGGGAAGGGAAACCGCGTGGCCTTCGGCCACCGCCTGTATCGACGGATGATCCGGATTCGCCGCATGCGCGGTCACTTCGCGCCAGAAGCGCTTGAGGAAGCGCGACATGCCTTCGACGCCGGCTTCATTCCATTCCAGCGACTGTTCCGGCGGCGCGGCGAACATCGAGAACAGGCGCACCGTGTCGGCGCCGTACTTGCCGATCATCGTCTGCGGGTCGATGCCGTTGTTCTTCGACTTGGACATCTTCTCGGTCGGACCGATCTGCACCGGCTGACCATCGGATTTCAGTTTCGCGCCGATCACCCGCGCGCGCGCGTCGCGTTCGAGTTCAACGTCGGCCGGATTGATCCAGTCCTTGGAGCCGTCGGCATTGTCGCGATAGAACGTCTCGGCAATCACCATGCCCTGGCACAGCAAGTTGGTGGCCGGCTCGTCCGAGTTCACCAGCCCTTCGTCGCGCAACAACTTGTGATAGAAGCGGAAATACAGCAGATGCAGGATCGCGTGCTCGATCCCGCCGATGTACTGATCGACCGGCAGCCAATAGTTGGCGCGCTCATCCACCTGCGTGGTGGCGCCCGGGCTGGTGTAACGCGCGTAATACCAGCTCGACTCCATGAAGGTGTCGAAGGTGTCGGTTTCGCGCTCGGCAGCGCCACCGCAGGTCGGACAGGTCGTCTGGCGCCAGACAGGATCGGCCTTGATCGGCGACTGCACGCCGCCGATTTTCGAATACTGCTCCGCGACGTCCTCGGGCAGGATCACCGGCAACTGCTCCTCGGGCACCGGGACGTCGCCGCACTTCTCGCAGCGGATCACCGGAATCGGGCAGCCCCAGTAACGCTGGCGGCTCACACCCCAGTCGCGCAGACGAAAATTGACCCGGCGCTGACCGCGGCCGTGCGCCTTGAACCGCTCGGCAAGCGCATCCAGCGCCTGCTGAAAATCAAACCCGTCGTATTCGCCGGAATTCACCAGCAAGCCGCGTTCGGTGTATGCGCCCTGCTCCTGGATGCGCTGCTCGAAGCCCTCGATGATCTGCACCGCGGATGCAGTGCTGAACGTATCGACGGTGCGCCCATCAAGGGCTGCGCGCATTGCATCTGCACCGGCACCGAGCGCAAGGTCATGCTGGATCTCGCGCAACGCATCAAGCACGCCGCGGTCGACGATCACCATGCGGATCGGCAAGCTGTAGCGCTTGGCAAACTCCCAGTCGCGCTGGTCATGCGCGGGCACCGCCATCACGGCGCCGGTGCCATAGTTCATCAGCACGAAATTCGCCACATAGACCGGCAGCTCTTCGCCGCTGACCGGATGGAGCGCGCGCAGGCCGGTATCCATGCCGCGCTTTTCCTGCGTCTCCAGCTCCGCTTCGGACACGCCGCCCTGACGCAGCTCGGCGATGAAATCCGCCAGTACCGGCTTGCTCTGCGCCGCAAGCAGCGCCAGTGGATGTTCAGCGGCAACCGACAGGAAGGTCACGCCCATCAGTGTATCCGGCCGCGTGGTGAACACGCTGACGGGTTCGACCGCGTTGCCGTCGGCGTCATTCACGTCGAAGCGGATTTCCAGACCTTCGCTGCGTCCGATCCAGTTGCGCTGCATGGTCTTGACCGCATCGGGCCAGCCCGGCAGCGTGTCCAGGCCGTCGAGCAGTTCCTGCGCGTAGTCGGTGA